>NZ_JBBPHM010000019.1:0-65903 GCF_038039755.1 Myroides sp. C1519 | reverse complement strand
CAAAACAGGATTATCAACTATAGCTGTACAGCTATAGTAGGACGAGACAGATTTTTTCTTAATCATATAAATAGTGCTTGTATAGTGTATGTATAGTCTTTGTATAGTGCTTGTATACTTTCTATGTAAAAACATACAAGCACTATACATAAATTATATATAAAATATACAAACACCCTTGTAATGATTACATAAAAATTTACAAATGGTATTAAAAACAGCTATTTCCTAATTCTTCATTTCCTCAATTATTCAAGTCAATACAAAGTTGTTGATTATTAAATTCTGACAACAAGTTCATATTTCTCTTTTACATTGAATCCGTTACTAAACCAACATCTATTTCTAATCTATGACAGATTGTGATTCCATCTTATATATTAACTGTTAACTTACTGTACTGCTTTTGTTTTTTGTACATTTGAAAACTAAATTTAGTATATGTCAACGGATACAATTGGAATATTAGGTGCAATACCTCAGGAAGTAAATGGTATTATCAACCAACTTATAGACAGTAAAGTACACACCATTGGTAATCGTACTTATTACGAAGGAAAATTAGGACAACAAAAGGTAGTAGTTGTTTATTCGAGAATAGGAAAAGTAGCGGCGGCGGCAACAGTTGCAACGTTATTGTTAGAATTTAAGGTTTCTAAAATTGCCTTTATTGGTGTTGCTGGGGGAATTCACCCAGATGTGAAGGTTGGGGATGTTGTTATTGCAACTAATTTAGTTCAATATGATATGGATGCTTCTCCTTTGCGCCCTAAGTTTGAAATTCCGCTTTTAGGTAAAACGTTTTTTGATACAGACGAACAGTGGTCTAAAAACACCGAAATGCAAGTGCAGTCAATTCTGGCAATAGACAATTTACACAAAGTAGTTAGTAAAGAAGACCTTGCTCCGTTTAGTATTGAACAACCAAGAGTACATATGGGCACAATTGCGAGTGGAGACCAATTCTTTTCAACGAATGAACAGAAAGAAAATCTACAAAAACAATTACCTCAAGTATTGTGTGTTGAAATGGAAGGTGCTGCAGTAGCACAAGTTTGTTTTGAGTTTGAAGTGCCTTTTATTGTAATCAGAACAATATCTGACAATGCAAACCAAGAAGCGAGCTTTAGTTTTCAATCTTTTGTCGAAAAAATATCACTTGTTTACGGTAGAGAAATCATAAACAAAATGTTTGCATAAAGTAAAAAGGCCATTCCTACAAAAGTAGAAATGGCCTTTTTTATTTATTTAAATGGCTATTACTTAGCCTGTCTAATCAAGTAAATGTACACTGGGAAGTGGTCACTGAATCCAGGAACACCGTTAGTGTTTCTCAAAGGATAACCTTTGTATTGCCCTGTAGGCTGAACCATAAATGGTTTTTTATAAATTCTTGCTTTCCAGAAACTCCAAGAATCGTAGTTGTCATTTAAGTAAGGTTCTGTAACGATCATTTGATCAAAAACGTCCCAAGCATCTCTATAAGCTAAAGTACCTAAACCGTCTTTTGCCATTTTCTCCATTGGATTAAATAATCCACCCTTCTTAACATCTTTCTTATTCGCTTCAGTTTTAAGTACCTTTTTCATACTGTTATTATATGGTCCATCATTCATATCTCCCATTGTAATAACCTTTGCTTGTGGATTAATCTTATATAAAGAATCGATAATCTGTTTATTTAAAGCAGCAGCTGCCTCACGTAAAGGGCTACTTCTTTTTTCACCACCAACTCTTGAAGGCCAGTGATTAACGATGAAGTGTACTTCTTCTCCGTCTAATAACCCGCTTACTAATAATTGATCACGTGTATAAATTCTCGCTCCTAACTCTCCTGTTTCTCTATTGATTTTTTTCATATCATAGATATACAAAGAATGTGCTGTAGAACTTGTAGGTTTAAAGTGTTTTTTAGAATATAACAATCCAACATCAATACCACGTCTGTCTGGAGAATCATAATGCTCAATTCCGTAATCACCTGGTAACATTTGTGGATCTCTTACAAGATCCTCCAACACTGCTCTGTTTTCAACTTCGGCAACACCGATAATTGCAGGCATTTTAGTATTTTCATCAGTTCCTATCTGAGACATAACTCTCGCTAAGTTGCTGATTTTTTGATTGTATTTCTTAGAAGTCCAAGCTTGATCACCTGTTGGAGTCCATTCTTCATCATAGATTTTTGGATCTCTAATAGTGTCAAATAGGTTCTCGCAGTTGTAGAATGCGATTGTTTGAATCTCGTATTTTTTTTCCTGTGCTTGAGCCGCTAACCCCAAGAAAACAAGGAATAAAAATAGGTTGTGAAGTTTGATGTTCATGACCGTGTTAAGTTTAAGTAAAGTACTGCTTATTTCTTGAAACAAAAGTAGTTAATATTATTTTAAAAACATACCTTTGTGAAAGAAATAAGCGATTAGCTTTTTTTTAACATAGCACTTTAATCATTTTTAATTTATGAAGAAACTTTTATTTAGTTTGTTCTTTGTGTTACAGGTAGTTATTACTTACGCACAAGGAGTTCAGGAAATTAAAGGGAAAGTAGTTGACGCCAAATCTAACACACCAATTAACGCGGTGTTAGCAAGAATTGACGCAACTAACATTTCTACTTTAACAAACAATGAAGGAATCTTTGTCCTGGAAGATGTTAAAACTGGTGATCACCAAATCGTAGTGACGTATGTAGGTTACTTGACGAAAAGATTACCTGTTACAATCGGATCGCAAGATGTCGATTTAGGAACGATCTACCTTGATGAAGATTTAGCTACTACAGCACAAATGGGGTTAATCACTTTGACTGAAAACGACTTAGGTGATGACAACTCAGGATCAGAAACATCTTCTGGTTTATTGCAGGCTACAAAAGATCCATTCCAACAAGCAGCAGCTTACAATTGGGGAGGAGCATTCTTTAAAGTACGTGGCTTAGACAATGAATATGGAAGAACTCTGATTAATGGAGTTGTAATGAACAAAATTAATGACGGACGTCCTCAGTTCGGAAACTGGGGTGGCTTGAATGATGCTACAAGAAACCAAGTGTTTTCTGCAGGTTCAACTCCTTCTGATCACACATTTGGTGGTATCTTAGGTACACAATCAATTACTACAAGAGCTTCTCACATCAGAAAAGGGGCTAAAGCAGGTTTCTCTGGTTCGAATACGAACTATAACTGGAGACCTTACGCTACTTATTCTTCTGGAATGGATAGAAATGGTTGGGCTTATGTACTTTCTGCTACTTACCGTGGAGCTAAAGAAGGTTTTGTTGATGGTACTAACTATGACGCATTATCTTTATTTGCTGCCGTTGAGAAAAAATTCAATGAAAGCCATAGCTTAAACTTCTCTGCTATTTATGCAAAAAATAAAAGAGGTAAAAACTCTCCTGTAACGGATGAGCAAGTTGCTTTAAAAGACTACAAATACAACTCTTACTGGGGATACCAAAATGGAGATAAGAGAAACTCTCGTTATAAAGACGTAGAAGAGCCTATCTTTATGTTAACTCACTATTGGACTATTGACGATAGAAATACATTAACAACTACTGCTGCTTACCAATTTGGTCATATTGCTAATAGTCGTTTAGGTTACCAAAATAACTTAAACCCAGACCCTACTTACTATAAGTTTATGCCAAGTTACTACTACAACCAAATTGATCCGTCATATTGGTCGATGAGTAGCGCAGATTTTGAAAATAAAGACAGTGAATTCCAAAACACTACTAATGCTTTCTTATACCAAGCTCACGATGCTGAAGAAGCTTTTAGAAATAATGGTCAAATAGATTGGGAAAATATCTATAAAACAAATGGAAACTTTGGAGGTAGAAGTAAAATAGTTCTTTACGAAGATAGACAAGAGGATAAAACTTTCCACTTCAATACTAATTTCAAATCTCAATTAAACGACCACACTACTTTTGATGCTGGTATTAATTATAGAAGATTGAAATCAAGTAACTTCAAGAAAATGGTTGACCTTTTAGGTGGATCATACTATGAAGATATTGATACTTACCAACCTATTGAAATCCAAGATAGCGACTACAACAATAAAGATAGAAGAATCCATAATAAAGATAAATTTGGATATAACTACAATGTATTTGCTGATGTAGTAAATGTATTTACACAATTTACTTTTGACTTTGATAAAGTAGATTTCTATGTAGCGCAAAATATTGGATATACTCGTTATGAAAGAGAGGGATTATACAGAAACCCTGTATATATGAATAACTCTTATGGTAAAAGTGGGGCTATCGACTTTAATAACTTCGGTTTTAAAGGGGGTGCTACTTACCACATTACTGGACGTCACGCTTTAAATATGAACGTGGCTTATTATAACCAAGCTCCTACTATTAGAAATACTTATTCAAATATTAGAGTTAATAACTTAGTGACTAAGGATCTTACGAATGAGGATGTATTCAGTATTGATGCAAGCTACATCGTTAGAACTCCAAAGTTAAAAGCTAAGGTTTCTGGTTATTTATCTGAAATTAAAAACGGAACACAAATTAACTTCTACTATGCTGACGGTGTTGGAATTGTAGATGCTAATGGAGATTACCTTTCTTCAACTGGTGGTGCTTTCGTTTCTGAAATCTTGACTGGTGTAAACAAACGTAACTTAGGGTTAGAGCTTGGTGCTGAATACCAATTGACTCAAACTTTAAAAGCTACTGCTGCTGCTGCTATAGGTCAATCTTTCTATACTAATAATCCAAATATTAAACTAAACTCAGATAACGTTGCTCAAACTTTTGATTACGGTCAATCGTATATGAAAAATGTAAAATATGGTAATGGTCCACAAACAGCATTATCATTAGGTTTAGAATACAGAGACCCAAGTTTCTGGTGGGTTGGAGCAAACATCAACTACTTTGACAATGCCTTTACTAACGTATCTGCATTAAGAAGAACTGATAACTTTGTTAAAGATCCTGCTAATCCTGGACACCCTTTTGCTGATTTAACAGAAGAGAAATTACACTCTATCTTAAAGCAAGAAAAATTAAATGATTTTACATTAGTTAATATTACTGGAGGAAAATCTTGGAGATTACCTAATAGAAATATCATAGGGCTTAATGCAAGTATCAACAACGTATTTAACAAACATTACAAAACTGGAGGTTTCGAACAAGCAAGAAACGCTAACTACGAGAGAGAAATTAAAAACACAAGTAGTGGAGTAAATACTTTCGGAAATAAATACTTCTACGGATTTGGACGTAACTTCTTTGTAAGTGTGTATTACAACTTCTAATTAGAAAACATTATGAAAACAATATTTAAATCAATATTATATTTTTCGTTTGCTGGGCTTATCCTAACGGGATGTGCTAAAAACGATGACTTTTCAGTACCAAATATTTCTTGTACTGATCCAGTTGTTGCTGCTAATGCATCAATTGCTGATATCTACTCAAAAGCAACTAAAGATGTAGCTCAACTTAATGAAGAGGGACTAATCATTAGTGGTGTTGTAATATCAAGTGATAAAGGTGGAAACTTTCACCAAAAATTACATATCGTAGATGAATCTACTCAATTACCAGCTATTATTTCAATTGGAATTAGCGGAAGTAATGCTCAATTCCCAGTAGGTACAAAAATCAACTTAAAAATGGATGGTTTATACATCCACGATAACTTTGGTCTTTTAAATATTGGAGGTGGTATCTATACTTCTTCAAGTGGTAAAAACAAATATACTGCTGCAATTCCTGGAACTGCAGTTAAAAAATATGTTTCTACATACTGTCAACCAGTTAAAGATTTTGAAACAACATATAACAATGTTTTAGCTTTAAAAGGTCTTAACAAAACTGATTACGCTGGAAAATTAGTAACATTTACAGATGTTCAATTTGACAGAGCATTAGTTGGTAAAAAACTTTATGACTCAGCGGATGTTGATGCACAAGGATATACTTTAAGAAAGGTAGTTGATAGTGAAGGTAATTCTTTTGATATTAGAACTGGAAAATATTCTGAAGACTTTAAAGATTGGGTTATTACTTCAGAAAGTGGTAGCATTACAGGTATCTTTGATGTATTCCAAGATAAAATTCAATTCTACCCAAGAACGATTGCTGATATCAACTTAACAAAAGATCCTTTTGAAGGTTCTACTCCTACTGATCCTGAAACTCCAGGTGATATGGAAGGTAAAGACAAAGATGGTGTTGATCAAAATACTCCAGCTTATGTAGCTAACTTCTCTAACTGGACTAAATTTGTAGCTTCAACTAACAAATTTGGTATCCAATCTTATGCTAAAGAAGCTCCTGGTAAAGGTAAAGATGGTAAAGGAGCAATGGAGATAAAAGGAACTCCTAAAGAAAATGACTATGTATTTACTATACAAAATCAATCTGTAGTGAAAGGGGCGAAAGCTATAACAATGTGGATTAAAGGTACGTCTTCAAAAACATTATCTTTCAATGTAAATAGAAACAATGGTAGTTATGCTGTATTTAACTTAGCTACTGATGCTCAAATTGAAGATAAAGAAAAGCCAGTATTCTCTAAAGATATTACTTTAACAGCAACAAAAAGAACACAATCTGGAAAACCAGAGAATGGTCAAAACGATTACGTTTCTGGATCTATTAACGCTCCAAATTGGATTAAAGTTACTTTAGACTTAACTGGTGTTGACTATAATACTACTGGAAAAGGAGATATTTTCTCTTTCAAAGTAGGAAAAAGTGTTGCTTATGACTTAGTTGTTTCTGATATCGTTTTTGAAGGTGGTGAAGCTGGTGGAACTCCAACTGACCCTGAGAAACCAACTGACCCTGAGAAACCAGGAGAAGGTGGTGAAAACCCTGGACAAACTTCAAATGTAATTGCTGATTTTAATGATTGGGCTGCATTTACAGCTAACCTAACTAAGGAAGGTATCAAATCTTATGCTAAAGAAGCTCCTGGTCAAGGTAAAGATGGTAAAGGAGCAATGGCAATCAAAGGAAATCCAACAGGAAATGATTATGTTTTCACAACTAAAGCAAAAAATGTACCTTCAGATAAAACTAAAATTGTTTTCTATATCAAGGGAACAGCAGAGAAAAGCTTATCTTTAAATGTGCACAAAAATGACAAGTCATACAGTGCTTTCAATATAGAGGAAGTTAAATCAACTGATAATGAAATGACAATAAAAACAATTGGAAATAACCAATATAATGGTGTAATTAATACAGGAGGAAAATGGGTTAAGATTATTCTTGACTTATCATCACTTGGTTCTGAATACCAAAAAGTAGATGGAGAAAGTTTATTTTCTTTAAAAGTTGGTAAAGGTGTTTCATATGATTTATTAGTTAGTGATATCAATTTCGAATAATCACTTCGATTAACATATAACAAAAAAGCTCGGCATACGCCGGGCTTTTTTTATATACATACCTCTCATTTAATCAATCATAGCACATAACACTTTAACTACTATTAGTAGACTTAAAACATCTGATATAGCCTTATTGAATGCTATTTAAAACTTAAGCTACTACTAAACAGTAATCTTTAATCTTTCAAAAAGAATCAAAAGCAAACATCTTTATCTTCATATTTTTAATAATAAAATAAAACCCCTCCTAAAACCCGTAAAAAACTACATTATAATAACATATAACAAGATCTTAGAACTAATAAATAGAAAGAAATTGTACAACGTAAATACGCTTATTTATGACAATTAGATTAATCTTTCATCTTTTTATTTATGAATACACTTATACGTTATTTGCTCTTTGCCTTATTCGCAACAACGAGCTTAGCTCAAGAAAGGATAAATATCACCGGAAGAATCATTGATTCAAAGTCTAATACTCCTTTTACTGGAGCTACTGTAAGAATTGACGATTCAAACTCCTATGTGCTCTCTGATGATAATGGATACTTTAACTTAGAAGGTGCTATTAATAAAACTCATATTGTTTTAATCACTTCGGCGGGTTATCAAACAAAAAGATATCCAATTGCTCCAACAGAAACTGAGATTGATTTAGGTGTTATTCACTTAGAAGAAGATTATAACTTGATTGCGCAAATGGGGTTAATATCTCTCTCTGAAAATGACATAGAAAATGAGTTTAATGGCTATGAAAACACAGCAGGTTTACTACAAGCGACTAAAGATCCGTTTCAACAAGCTGCAGCCTTTAATTGGGGCTCTGCTTTTTTTAGAGTTCGCGGATTAGATAATGAACAAGGAAGAACGATGATCAATGGTATCATTATGAACAAAATCTACGATGGTCGCCCACAATGGGGAAACTGGGGTGGTTTAAATGACGCTACACGTAACCAAGACTACTCTTCTGGTTCTACTCCTTCCGATTTCTCTTTTGGTGGAATATTGGGTACTCAAAACATCACTACGCGTGCTTCTCACATCAGAAGTGGAACTAAAGTTGGTGGTTCTGTTGCAAACACAAATTACAATTGGCGACCGTTTGTAATTCACTCATCTGGCCTAAACAAAAATGGCTGGGCTTATGTAGTCTCTGCGTCTTATCGTGGCGCAAAAGAAGGTCATTGGTCTGGAACAAATTATGATGCTCTTTCATTATTCTCATCTGTCGAAAAAAAGCTAAATGAAAATCACAGCCTAAATTTCACTGCAATCTACGGTCAAAATAAAAGAGGAAAAAATGCTCCCCTTACAGACGAACAAATCTCTCTAAAAGGAGTTAACTATACCCCTTATTGGGGCTACCAAGGAAACGACAAAAGAAATGCTCGCTATAAAGATTTAAAGGAACCTATCTTCTTCCTCTCCCATTATTGGAAAGTCACTACAAATACAACACTAACTTCTACCGTTGCTTACCAATTTGGTCACATTGCCAATAGTCGCCTGGGGTACATAGACAATATGAACCCTGACCCTACTAACTATAAAAATATGCCCAGCTATTACCTTAATCGAATTGATTCACAGTATTGGTCAATGTCCCCTGAGGAGTTTACTAATCTTCCTGAGGATAATGACTTTAAAATGGAAACCATTGCATTACTTAACCAAGCTGAGTCTGTCAAACAACATTTCATCGAAAATGGACAATT
Source organism: Myroides sp. C1519 (assembly GCF_038039755.1). Taxonomy (NCBI): domain Bacteria; kingdom Pseudomonadati; phylum Bacteroidota; class Flavobacteriia; order Flavobacteriales; family Flavobacteriaceae; genus Myroides; species Myroides sp. C1519. Next base: position 56,799 of record NZ_JBBPHM010000019.1, on the reverse strand, counting down.
GGATTGGAACTGGATGTACACAATTAATCAAGCAAATAATGGGGTTAGTAAGATTATACTTTATGAAGACCGACAAGAGGACAAGCTTCTTTCTTTCAATTCTAATATCAAGTCAGTACTTTCTGATAACTTAACGTTTGATGCAGGTATTAATTATCGAAGACTAAAATCTACAAACTTTAAAAAGGCTATTGACCTACTTGGTGGTGAAGTATTCAAGGATATTGATTCATACCAATCAAGTGGCAAACAAGATAGTGACTTAAACAATCCTAACCGTTTTATCTCTACAAATGATACGTTTGGCTATTTCTATACTATTTACGCTGATGTGATTGATGTCTTTACTCAATTTCTCTTTGATTATGATAAATTCAACTTCTATATAGCTCACAAATCAAGCTACAATGCCTATCAAAGAGAAGGTTTATACAAAAATGGTATATACCCAAGCAACTCCTTTGGTAAAAGCAATCTTATTGAGTTTACCAATTTTGGCTTTAAGGGAGGTGCTACTTATCACTTCTCTGGCAGACAGGCAGTAAATATGAATATTGCTTTTTACAACCAAGCTCCTACTTTAAGAAACACATTTGCGAATGCAAGAGTAAACAACGCGATTATCCCTGATATCACCAATGAAAACATTTTTAGTGTAGATGGGAGTTATATTCTAAGAGACTCAAGATTAAAAGCGCGCTTGACAGGGTATTTGAACGAAATCAAAAATAGTACTCAAGTCAACTTTTACTATGCTGATGGGATTGGAATCACTGATGCAAATGGAGAATATCTAACATCAACTGGAGGGGCTTTTGTTACGGAATACTTAACCAATATAAACAAGCGAAATATCGGTATCGAGTTTGGAGCAGAGTATAAACTGACACAAACTATAAAAATGAACTCAGCCTTAGCTATTGGTCAGTCATTTTATACAAATATGCCAAATCTTACATTAAGCTCGGATAACGCGTCAAAAACATTTGACTATGGCAAAACCTATCTAAAGAACTACAGAGTCGCAAATGGCCCACAAACAGCCATATCGGTCGGTTTCGAGTATAGGTCACCTACTTATTGGTGGATTAGTACAAATGCGAACTACCTAAATAACACTTTTACTAATATATCCGCCTTAAGGAGAACGCATAACTTCATTAATGATCCTACGTTAAATCAACCTTTCGAAAATTTAACTGATGAACAAGTACGAGAAAGATTAAGGCAGGAGAAACTACCCGCTTTCACAGTCTTTAATCTAATTGGAGGAAAGTCGTGGAGAATGCCAAACAGAACGTTTCTCGGTTTCTTTGCCAGCGTTAATAACATACTCGATAACCAATATAAAACAGGGGGCTTTGAACAAGCAAGAAACGCTAATTATGAACGTGAAATTCTAAACACTTCAAGTGGTCAAAACACATTTGCTAACAAATATTGGCACGCTTACGGTCGTACATACTTCATCAATCTATACTACAATTTTTAACTTCTCTATACTATGACAACAATCTTAAAGACTACTGCTTTCTTGTTTGTACTTGCATATATATTAACAGCGTGTGCGAAAAATGACGACTTTATTACTCCCACTACTGAATGTATAGAACCAAGTGTCGTTGCTAATAAAACAATTGATGCGCTTTACAGCAAAATAAGCGAAGGAAAAGAAGTACAATTCTACAAAGCTGATGAGATTACTTCTGGAATAGTAATCTCCAGTGATCAAGGAGGGAACTTCTATCAACAGTTAATTATAGTTGATGAAAAAACACAAACTCCCTTGACTATCAAAGTTGATGTTAAAGGAGGATATGCTTTATACCCTATTGGGTCAAAAGTTTATATAGATTTGAATGGTTTATATGTACAGAACAATTACGGTATGATGACTTTTGGTGGAGGAATATACACCGCGGCAAGTGGTAATAAATATCCTGATATAATTACTGCTGGTAAACTAAAGACGACTATCTCTAAATCCTGCACTACATTATCCGAAAAGGACTTTAATCCATTTATAAATGAGGTAACTATTCCCCAACTACTTGAAGACAAAAAGCTAATTGGAAAACTAATTCGTATCAATAATATTCAGTTTGAGCGATCTATCGTAGGAGAACCCTACTACGCTGAAGATGCACCAACAAATGACAGACAAGGTTACACCCTTCGTATGATGCACGATCCTGAAGGTAACAGTCTACAAGTCAGAACAGGGCAATACACAAATGGATTAAAAGATGAAATTATACCAAATGAAAGTGGTAGTATCACAGGAATAATTAGTGAGTTTCAAGGTGTATTACAATTTTATCCAAGAACTATCCACGATATGGATCTAACATTAGAGCCTTTTGAAAGTGTAATTCAACCACCTACCACAAATCCTACACCAGGAGGGAAAGAAGGCATAAACAGTGACGGTATCAACCAGAACTCACCTAACTACGTTGCAAACTTCAACAATTGGTCGTCTTTCATTAAAACAACAAATAAACTCGGATTACAACGCTATGCAACACAAGCCCCCGGAAAAGGTAAAGATGGCAAAACAGCGTTGCATATTAAAGGGACACCTACTGTAAATGATTATGTGTTTATTGTAGAAAATCAAACCGTAAATCCGAAAGCTAAACACATTTCTATGTACGTAAAAGGCAATACAGAGAAATCGTTGTCGTTTAATGTGTATAGAGAAGATGGCACCTATGCTGTTTTCAATCTTGCAAGTGACGAGGTTATAAAAAGCAAAGAAAAACCTTTCTATAACCACAACTTAAAATTACTACCTACTTCAAGAACTAATGCCGCAAATAAGAGCAATGGTTATAACGACTATGTGTCTGCAATGATTGCAGCACCAGATTGGATTAAAATATCGTTAGATCTAACTGATGTCGATTACAACAAAAGCGGAAAAGGTAATCTATTCGCTTTAAAAGTTGGCTCTAAAGCAGCGTATGATCTTTTAATAAATGAAATAGTATTTGACGATGAAGAGTTGGAAGAAGAAATAATCGATCAACCACAAGATCCAATACATAATGACAATCACTTACCAACTTTACCTAACAACTACCAAGTAACAGAAGAACAAGTCTACTTGAATTTAATAAGTGAAAAAGAGGCCAAAAAGACAATTAATTCTAAATGGTTAAGCAAGTCAATAGCCCAACTAACTACTTCTACAGATGCAATACATACCATCAAAGTAGATTATGAAAAAAGTAATACTATTTTATTCACTACTACAGGTTCACAAAAGTTGAAGTATAAACAACACCTTTCGTTTTTTATTAGAGGTAAATCAACTACAAGGGCAATGAATATAGATCTAATAACAAAAGACGGTGATAAAAGATTATATAAACTATACTCACCAGAAGATGGAGAAAATATTATTATAATTGAGCAATTAAAAGGTACAAATAACTACAATCACTTTAACATTGACACACAAGGAAAATGGCTTAAAGTTTCGATAGACATTTCTGAAATTGAAACAACCATAAACAAAGATGTCATAACACTAAGATTAGGAGGAACAAGCAAGTCAGTTCCAATCAATAAATGGGATCTTGAAATTAGCAGTTTCTTTCTCGAATAGCTATAATACATCCCAACTCGCTAATCCTTGTTGGTATTACAATACACTGCATAAAAAAAGGCTTCAATAGAAATTGAAGCCTTTTTGATAAGTATAAAGTTAGATTAGTTGTTTAATGCTTCAGCACCACCAACAATTTCTAAAATTTCATTTGTAATAGCAGCCTGACGAGCTTTGTTGTAAGAAAGCTTAAGAGCATCTCTTAATTCTTGAGCATTATCAGTTGCTTTATGCATTGCAGTCATACGAGCTCCATGTTCAGAAGCTACAGAATCAGCAACAGCTTTAAATAATTGAGTCTTTAAAGATAAAGGAATTAAAGTACTTAAAATCTCTTCTTTAGAAGGCTCATAAATATAATCAGACGTTACATTCTCATTTGTTTCAATTGGCAATAATGGCAAGAACTGCTCAGTAACAACGATTTGCGTAGCCGCGTTTTTAAATTGATTATATACGATTTGAATAGAATCATATTTTTCTTGAACAAAAGCATCCATCATTCCTTCAGCAATAACAGAACTGTTCTCGAAATCTAATTGATCATATAAATCACTTCTATTATCAATAACGTTGAACGTTTTACGCAATACATCATGACCCTTTTTACCAATTGTCAGAATATCAACATTAGCATCTTTATAGATAGTATTTTTAAGTGCATTAATCTGCTTAATAACATAAGCATTAAATCCACCACAAAGACCTCTATTTGATGTGATAACTACAATAAGTACATTTTTAATATCTCTTTCTTGAGAATATACTCCTGAATTATCACCCTCCAAAGTTGCACTAACATTTTGAATCAATTCAGTCAACTTCTCTGAATATGGGCGCATTGCCATAATAGTATCAGTTGCCTTTTTTAATTTAGCAGCAGATACCATTTTCATTGCAGAAGTAATCTGCATAGTTGATCCGATTGATGAAATCCTATTACGTATTTCCTTAAGGTTTGCCATTGTAAATTGTATATAAAACTATCAACAAGTAAAATCATCTTCTACTTGTTGATAGATATAATTTTTTAATATTTTGCAGAAACTTCTTTAGCTACTTTTTCAAGTACTCCTGTAAGTTCATCATTAAACTTACCAGCTTTTAATTGATTTAAAACATCTCTATGACGAGAGTTTAAAGCCTCTAAATACTCTCTTTCGAATTCTTTAACTTTAGAAACAGGAACGTTTCTTAAAAGGTTTTTAGAACCTGCGTAAATAATTGCAACTTGATCTTCAACAGTATATGGATCATTTACAGCTTGTTTCAAGATTTCAACGTTACGTTGTCCTTTAGAGATAACGTTCATTGTAGCAGCATCTAAATCAGAACCAAACTTAGCGAAAGCTTCTAACTCACGGTATTGAGCTTGGTCAAGTTTTAAAGTACCAGCTACTTTTTTCATTGATTTAATTTGAGCAGAACCTCCAACACGAGATACAGAAATACCTACGTTAATTGCAGGACGAACCCCTGAGTTGAATAAATCAGACTCTAAGAAAATCTGTCCATCAGTAATAGAAATTACGTTAGTTGGAATATATGCAGAAACGTCACCAGCTTGAGTTTCGATAATTGGTAAAGCAGTTAAAGAACCACCACCTTTAACGAAAGGTCTAATAGACTCAGGTAAATCGTTCATATTTTTAGCGATTTCATCATCACCAATAACACGAGCAGCACGTTCTAATAATCTTGAGTGTAAGTAAAAAACGTCTCCAGGGTACGCCTCACGTCCTGGTGGACGACGTAAAATTAATGACATCTCACGGTAAGCAACAGCTTGCTTAGATAAATCATCATAAATGATTAATGCAGGACGTCCTGTGTCACGGAAATACTCACCAATCGCAGCACCAGCCATTGCAGCGTAAACTTGCATTGGAGCAGGATCAGAAGCATTTGCAGCAACGATAATTGAATAATCCATTGCACCTTTATCTTCTAAAGTTTTCGCAATTCCTGCCACAGTAGAAGCTTTTTGTCCAATAGCTACATAAATACAGTATACTGGTTGCCCAGCATCATAAAATTCTTTTTGATTCAAAATGGTATCAATACATACTGTAGTTTTACCAGTTTGACGGTCACCAATAACTAACTCACGTTGTCCACGTCCAATTGGAATCATGGCATCTACAGATTTAATACCTGTTTGTAACGGCTCAGTAACTGGTTGACGATAAATAACCCCAGGAGCTTTTCTCTCAAGTGGCATTTCATATAAATCACCTTCGATAGCACCTTTACCATCAATTGGTAATCCTAAAGTATTAACAACACGACCTACCATTTTCTCTCCAACTTTCAATGAAGCGATACGTCCTGTTCTTTTTACAATAGAACCTTCTTTAATACCAACAGCACCACCTAATAATACAATACCAACATTGTCTTGCTCAAGGTTTTGTACCATTGCTTCTAATCCATTGTCAAATACAACAAGCTCTCCGTATTCTGCATTTGTTAACCCGTAAACACGAGCAACACCATCTCCTACTTCTAATACAGTTCCAACTTCCTCTAAAGAAGCTGCAGAGCTAAATCCAGATAACTGTTTCTTTAAAATCGCTGATATTTCAGCTGGTTTAATTTCCGCCATTTTTATCTATGTTTATACACGAACATTCGTGCGGTGATTTTTTAATTAATTAATTCTCTTTTTAAAACTTGTAATTGATTCGCAATTGAAGCATTATATTGCTTATCTCCGATTCTAAGAATGAATCCACCTAAAATAGATGAATCAATATCATTAGTAATAATAATTTCTTTTGCTGGAGTTAAGCTTTGAACTTTAGATAAAACTTTTTTCTCTAATACTTCGTCCATTGGAACGGCAGTTGTAACAACAACTTTTACTATACCCTTCAAAACATCGTATTGTTTTTGAAACTCAACAGTAATAGCTTCCAAAATTTCGAATCTACTATTAGTTTTAAGTAACTTAAACAATTCTTTAGTCCCTTCTGAAACTGAAGCAAATACTTCATTTAAAGCGCTGAATTTAATCTCATCATTAACAATTGGATTGTTAAGAAAAGTTTTCAATTCCTCACTTTGAGATATAGAATTAGAGATTAAGATCATATCACTATTAATAGCTTCTGAATTTCCTTTTTCACAAGAAATCTCCAGCATTGCTTTTGCATATCTTGCAGCTGCTCTAGTGCCTACCATAATGATCTTTTATTAGTTTAATTTAACATCGTCTAACATTTTCTCAACCAATGCAGTTTGAGCTTCCTTGTTAGCTAATTGTTCTTTCAATAATTTTTCAGCGATTTCAATTGAAATTGAAGCAAATTGGTTTTTCAAATCTACTACTGCTGCAGCTTTTTCGCTTGCAATTACAGCTTTAGCTTGAGAAATCATTTTTTCTCCTTGTGCTTCACCTTCAGCTTTAGCATCAGCAAGCATCTTTTCTTTTATCTCGCGAGCTTCTTTAATTAAAGAATCACGTTCTACACGTGCTTCAGCTAATAACTTTTCGTTATCTGCTTTTAAATTAGCCATTTCTCTTTTAGCGTTTTCTGCAGCTGCTAATGCATCAGCGATACCCTCTTCACGAGCCTCTAAAGCATTTACAATTGGTTTCCACGCGAATTTTCCTAAGACTACAATTAACACAACTAAGATGATTAATTGCCAGAAAAATAATCCAAAACTGAAATCGTTAATTAACTTATCCATTATCTAAAATTATACTTTTTAATACCTATTTTGTTTAATTAAGAAGTTTATCTGCAACCAACCGTCGCAGATAAACTCTTTTAATTGTCTTGGACTATTTACCTAAGATTAAAGCACCGAATGCTAAACCTTCTAATAAAGCTCCAATAATGATCATTGCAGTTTGGATTTTTCCAGCAGCTTCTGGTTGACGAGCGATAGCGTCCATTGCAGAAGAACCGATTTTTCCTAATCCGTAACCAGCTCCGATTACGATTAAACCTGCACCAATAATGTTTGGTAATGTCATAGTGATTGATTTATATAATTAAACAAATTTATTTTTATTCTACTTTTTCTATTGATTAGTGTGCTTCATCATGCTCGTGCTCTTGCACTGCCATTCCAATGAATAAAGATGATAACATTGTAAAGATGAAAGCTTGTAAGAAAGCTACTAAGATCTCTAATACAACTAAGAAAGTTGATAAGAAGAATCCGATTGAAGTTGCCCCTACTGTTCCTAAAGCTTCTTTCATTACGAAAATAATAGCGATCAATCCAAATACTACTGAGTGACCAGCTGTAATGTTTGCAAATAAACGAACCATTAATGAGAAAGGTTTAATCAACGCTCCTAATAATTCGATTGGTGCTAACATAATTTTCATTGGAACTGGTACACCTGGCATCCAGAACATATGTTTCCAATAATCTTTGTTTGCTGAAAACTGTGTAATAATAAATGTTACGATTGCTAAACATGCTGTAACTGAAATACTACCTGTAACGTTAAACCCAAGTGGAGTTAACCCTAATAAGTTCAAGATAAAAATCAAAAAGAATACTGTTAATAAGAACGGCATGAACTTTTTGTATTTAGCCTTTCCAATATTAGGCATAGCCATTTCGTCACGAACATAAATTACTAATGGCTCAAGTACTCTTGAAAATCCTTTAGGTAAGTTATTTGGACCATTTTTGTATGTTTTAGCTAATCCTAAGAACAATACAAAAATTAATATTGTAGTAAAAAATAATGATGCTACGTTTTTAGTAATAGAAAAATCCCAAGGTTTCTCATTTACAGGATGATGTGCCTCATCGTAAGTAATTGTCCCTTCAGCATCAGTTTTGTAGATTTTTCCGTGATAAAGCTTATAGAACTCTCCGTCTTTCTCAACTACTTTGTTTCCATAGTCAAATTCAGAAGACATAAAGATCTTAAGTCCATTATCAAATAAAATTACTGGTAAAGAAAAACCGTAATTTTTTCCTGTTTCTTCATTTGAGAAGAAAATAAACGAATAATCATCTGCTAAGTGATGTTGAATATGATCATTCACTTTCTCTTGTTGAGTTTTTTCAACAGCATGCTCTACGCTGCTTAAAGTTTCTTCAACAGATTGCTCAGTTTCCTGGATAGATTCTCCAAGTTCTTGAGTAGTCGTTTGTGCGTGTGAAAATACCGACGTTGCTGTAAAAATAACAGCTGCTAATAAATTCAGTGATGTCTTCAGAGTCACCATACCTTAACTTCTTGAATATTTGTGGTTCTTAAAATTTTGTGCAAAAGTACAATAAATCTTAGATAATCATACCTTCTTGCGAAACTTTTTTTTATTAACTTTTTGGTTAGCTAACCTTCTTGTTTAAAATACTATACCCTACGAATGCGTCTCCGGCTAAGTAAATCAACACTATTAAGAGAAAATTATACTTAAAATTCTCATCAACTTGTTCACTATCTAATCCAGTTCTTGCAAACAGATAACTTGCGAATAATCGTAGTGTAATCAAGCCAAGGAATACGTATCCTAAATTATTTGGCATACTATTTTTGATTCCTGCTAAGGCAAATAAACTCGCTATTGAGAAAATATATTCGAAGCCATAAAAACTCGCTAATGAGTATCCTAAACTTTGAAATGATTCTCCAAAATTTGTAAAAGAGAAAATCGCAAAGTGCAATCCAAAACAGATTAAAAGCACAATACTTAGCTTAACACCAGTACTTAGTATTCCTTTGTCCATTAATTTTTATTTATTTGATTTACTTGTTTTATTACTTGGTACAAAGCTACTCCTACTCCTAATAAAGTACAAATTTTATTTGCCAACCCGTCAGGGAAAGAATATTTTTCATCTAACCAGGTGCCAAATATATGAAACAAATAAATAGTAATTCCCATTTGAAATGGCATTGTAATCAAACTTAACCATTTATTTGGCCCTGAATTCTTATTCACCTTTGTTTACTTTCTTTTTTGATTCTCCTTTTTCTTCCTTTTTATCCAAAGTGTTTACCGTATTACTCATATCGCATTTTGCTTCTACAACAGCTCCAGATGCAACAGATAATCGGCCTACAAATAGATCTCCTTTCACAGTAGCAGTATCTGTAATATGAAGCAAATCACTCACAAGCATCTTTCCTTCAACTATCCCCTCAATATCAGCATTCTCACACTCAACATTACCATAAACCTGAGCTTTAGGTCCAACAACAACCCTTCCTTTTACCTTTAAATTACCATACAAAACTCCATCTAAACGAAGATCCGTTACTGATTCAATATCTCCCCTAATAATAGTTTCTTCGATAATTCTATTTGTTCTACCTAATTGATCAATAGGACCACTTTTTGTTTTTTGAAACATAATATTACTCTTTTTTAGATTCTTGCTGGTCTATTTTTTCAAAAATCAAATATTCCTGCCAATTCTTTTTAATTTGAACTACTCCGTAGTTTTCTGAACTAATCGGTTTACTTGCGGAATCAAGCAAAGATGCGATACTCCTTGCCTCTTCCTTTGTTTTAAAGCCATGCAATACAAAAAACTCATCTCTGCTATTATATAAATCTTCTGAATACTTTATACCTCTACTGCTATTTTGATTGGTATATTGAAGAAACTTACGACTCATTACTTGATTACTTGAGCTATTTTTATCATCTGCTAAAAACACAACTTTCCAACTTTTCGTTGGCTTTTCAGAGAATCTTTTACCTTCTAATAAAGGAATTGTAGTTTCTAATAGTTTGTTCGCCTCTCTACCTTCTGGAGACGAACTATACGTCAATGCTACAAAATTCAATGCTTCTTTATAAGCTTCCAATCCATTAATATTTCCAATAACGTGAGCCTTTAGCAACTCCAGCTTACTTACATAACCTTCATCATCATATCTTTCTAATGCATCTTCTACCGCACGATAAGTACCTTTATAATCCCCTTCATTATACAACTTATAAACTGTAGCATATACTTGCTCTGGTGATAAATCGTCTATTTTATCACTCGACATATTCTGTAGTAACTTAGCATATCTTGAATTTGGATAACCTGCAATAATACGGTCTTTGACCATAGCTGCTTTATAAATATCTACTTCACTATAAATTTTAAACAACTTATATAAGCTTGGTAAAACAAGCCTTTCTGCTGGATCAAAAGTCAATAAAGACTCTAACTTATCACTTGCTAATTGATGTTTCTTAAAACGATCGTAATACATTGATCCTAATTGAAAATAAGCAAAATCACGATCTTTTTTCAATAGTGCGATTTCTTTTTCCTCGGTAGGTATTTTCTCTACGTATGAGTTTACATCATAACGCGTATCAACAAAATCGGTTTGAATATCAATATTTTTATTCTTATCCTCAATAACTTCTTCTTGACTTGAAGCTAAATCTTCACTAAAGTCAGCACTACTCCATCTCCAATTGTCTCTCAAAGGCCTATTACCCCATTTCTTTTTGAACTCTATTTTCCCATACGAAGTTGCTTGGGTGGAATAAAAGTAAAAGGACGACTTTCCTGCTCCAAAACCAGTATTCTTTAAATCATATGCTTCACTTACAGCCTCTCCAAAATTTGCCATATTGAAGTAATCCTGATTTTTCTTTCCCTTCAAATTTGCTTGTAGTTTTCTAAAATCGCTCTTTCTCAGCTCGTCTATATAATTCTGGAAATAGGTAACACGTTGGTCTTCACTCATTGCTACTAACCTCAAAATACTATCATTAGTATTTGCAACCTTTTCATAAGCAACAACATCCCTTAAAGCATCTCTTCGCTTACTTATTCTAAAACGTTCTTTTGCTTTTTCAGGTAAAATTGATAAAGCACTATCATAATATTGTCCTGATAAGGCATAACCAGCATTGTTAAAGTAAATCTCAGCAATACTTACAAAGTTTTTAGCTTTTAATTGCTCATCACCTTTGCTTCTTTTTACAGCTTCTTTTAAATATTCTAATGCTTTTGAACTATTATCTCCTTGGTCATAAAACAAACCAACTTGCCTATTTAAAACATCTAAAAAAGGTCTGTTTTCACGATCATTAAGCAATCTCTTATATTGCTTTAAAAAACTTACTGAATCGGTAATATTAACTGAGCCTATTTCAAATTGTTGTGCGTGAGAATGAATAATATAAGAACGAGGACTTTTGCGATTTAAGTCAATTACTTCTTGAAACATTTTACCTGCTTCAGCTTTTCGCCCTAATTTGCCATATAGCTGTCCAAGAATAAACTTGTATCGTGAATACTCCTCTTTATCTTTCGTTAAATCAATTGCATTAATTAAGGGAGAAATCGCACTTGCATAATCTTCAATATTGATATACGCTTGTGCTAAAGTAGCATTAGCATCTGCTTCTACTTGCTTTTTAAGTTTATCTTTTTTGCTGCGCAATAACTCTTTTAAATTTTTAATCGCAATGTCATCATAAGTAAGACGCACATTAGTCTTCTCTCTCCATACAGTCGCTTGATCGATTTTATCGCTATCTGGATACTTGTACAAAATATAATTAAATGCCTCTAAAGCAGGGATAAACCTGCCATCATAATACCTTGCTTTTCCCAATAAAAGATAAGCCTCATCCATTTGACTATTGCGTTCTCTACCCTTGATATACATAGAGTGCTTTTGAATAGCTTTGGCAGCCTTATCTTCTGCTCTTTCAAATCCAGTTCCACTATCTTCTTCTCCTTCTCCTGCACTTTTACCGTCAATTTGTAAGTTTTCTAAAAGAGAGCCTTGCTTAGAATCAAGTGATCGGCCTGTTTTAAACTCTTTTTCAGGATCAACCTTAATATCAATCCTCTCTATAGGTAATATGTCCCAAAAATCGTCAAAATACCCTTCTTTTAAACTGATTAGAGCATCTTCGTAGGCCAACTCACCATTATATAGAATATTATAACGTGTAGTCATTGCGTGGTATCCTCTATTGATTAATTTGTCCTTTTTCACAGAACAAGCCATGCCAACTAAGAGTAATACAACTACTGATAAATATTTAATAAAATTGACTTTCAAAATTTTAGCTTTTACTTTAAAACTTGCTTCCCTTCGTTTTAGTATTCAACGAAATGTAAAAATACATTACTTTTCACAATTAAATTAATTCTTTTTAAAAGAAAGGAGTTCAAATCTTCTATTATCACTAAAATCTAAGTTCAATTACTTAAAGACATAAAAAAAGCTCCTAACAAAACAATGTTTGCAGAAGCTTTTTAACTAACTAATTCAAAATTCAATCTAACTATTGTGGAAAAAGGCTTCCAATTCTTGTAAAGACAATTCAGAAGTCAATACATCTTTTTTAATATGACCTTTTTCTAAAGCGATGATACGATCAGATACTTCAAACGTATGTTGTAAATCATGGCTTGAAATGATTATCGTAACATTCCCCTCTTGTATTTTTACTTTTACTAATTCTTTTAATCTAATTTGTGTAGTAGGATCTAAATTTGCAAAAGGTTCATCAAGAATTACCAATTCTGGACTTCCTAAAAAAGCTGCTACAATTCCTATTTTCTTTTGATTTCCTTTTGAAAAATCACGAATATACTTGCGCTGATTCAATACTTCTTCGTTAAAGAAATATGCGTACTGACCTACTTGGTCTATAATCTGTTCCTTTGTCAATCCTTTTAATTCTCCAACAAAAGAGAAATACTCTTCCGCTGTTAAGTAACCAATTAAAAATGATTCATCTAAAAAAGCTGAAGTATAAGATTTCCAAGTTTCGGAATCACTAACATTCACACCCTTTGACAAGATATTCCCTGTTGACGGCTGAATTAAATCTAACAACAAACTAAACAGAGTTGTCTTTCCTGCACCATTATTTCCAACTAACCCGATACTTTGTCCTTCTGGAATTTCTAAATGGTCTATGTTTAAAACCTCTTTTCCGTTGTAGCTTTTACTTATATTATTTACTGTAATCATAACCTAACTTTTTTTATACGCTTGAATAGCACTATACTTTTCCTTTTTATATAACTTGATAATTTGCTTAAAAAGATGCTTTCTAAAAATGATCCCTAAAACACCAAACAATACCAAAATTCCAATTCCTCCATTAAAACCAAAACTCATATTACCGATCCAGAATAAAACTATTGGCAATACTAATTGTGGTATTGAAACTGCTATAACGCGAAGATTAAAGGCATTCTTATCTCCAAAAACATTCTTATTTGCAGTTAAATCTATTGGTGATTTCATAAAAGCTCCTCCAATCAAAACAATGAAACTTGAAATACCTATATTAAAAACGCCTACAGCTAAAATCATATAAAACAAATTCATACTCTTGATGATATATATCGAACCACATAGAGTAGAAATTGCAGTACCTAACACAATCATTAACCATTTTGATTTTATATAGTCTATATACTTTACATTTTGTGTCATCAGTAATGGATAATATGCCGAATCCCAACTTGGTACATACTGACCATACATCATTAAAAAACCTCCAGTGACAAAATAAGCTATGAAAACATACATTGTTAAGGATTCTTTCCCTTCTTGGCCTGACATTAAGAAAATAAAACCATAGAACAAGAACAATACACTCATCAAAACAGTTGTCTTAGCACGCTTATTTCTTAATATCAGCTTAACATCATTCTTTAAGAATATTGCTTGTTGTCCAAAGCGATTCAGCCAATTTAATTCCTGTGTTTCTCCTTCTACTACTTTCTCCCTAATTAAACTATCTAAATACATATTTTTACGATAATACATATAGGCAGCATAAACAGTACCTACTAATAATAGGATATAAACTACTACTGTTAATGGATATTTGTAGGCACTATAAAATATAGGTTGAGTAAAAACAGTTATATCAAACAAAGAATAATATTGCGCTAAACCTAATGAAATAACAATCGCCAAAACACTATAAAACACCTTCTTGTATGACTCCATTAAAATGATAAGAAAATGCATCGTTCCGATTAAACAATACATTGCTATTCCCCACCCTAAAGAAGGCAATACTCCATAACCTCTAATACAGCAAATGATGATAAAAGGAAGTAAGAAGAATAGTTGCATTAAATTAAATGCACTTAAAAAACTTCTACCTAAGAAAAATTTAATGATTTTGTCTCTTGCGATAGAAACAATAAGCAATGGTTTTAGATTTGCAACAGGCAATTTTTGAAGAAAAAATCGCATAGTAAACTCTGTCATACAATAGTAAATCATAAACTGACTTGCTACCTCAATTGGATTTTGACCAGGTAACTCTTTCTCTACGAACTTTACTAAAGCGATTCCTAAAGTCAAGAAAACAAAACCAAAATACACTATTCCTAACCACTTTAAAATTGTGGTAACAGTATCAACGGAACTTGTACTTCCTCTCTTCTTTCTCTTCTTCTCTAAAGCAATAAACATCTTTGTCATACTTAGTCATTTCTTACATAAGTACACAACTTGTTAAAAATGTTACAGAAAAAATAAAAAAAACCAAAAAAATAAAGTCATCTCGTTGATAAAGATGACTTTAAATAAAATCTAAAAACCTAAAACTACATAATGATATATTATAATACTATCCAAAAATAATGCCAACAGCATAATTTTCATTCTTTATTTAAAAATCACAAATAATTTTATCTTTGCATCAAAATCAGAATAATGAAAAAAGACATAGAAATTCCAGTCGTTAAAGACATTGAAATAGCAGTAGTTAAAGAATTTAATGAAGATTATTTACAAGACTCTTGGTATGCTTATTTATTTAACAACTCTGCTTTACCTATGGAAGCCATTATGGTTGTTTCAAGAGCAGAAGGAACAATTGACGGTGAAAAAAGAAATTCAAGTTTATTTAGACATGCATTCAAAAGCTTAGCGCCAAACGAATCTCAAAAAGTTGAATTACTTGATGAAGCTATCTTTCAATTAGATAATACATTTATGCTTACATTTTTTCAAGAAGGTAAGTTATATGACAAGAATTACCTTTTCCCAGCAAATAGTATTTCAGAAGAGAAATTGACAGAATTACCTTTTACTTCTAAAAAAGGAATTTCTGCTAAATAAGATAAACTGTTAATTTACAGCTTAAAACACTTATTTAAATTCAATCCAAAGCTTACTTTGAGTATTTTGGACATTTAGTATAACATCCAAAATAATTCAATTATGAAAACAAGAAATCTATTTACACTTTCTTTTTTTCTAATTCTGTCGGTAGCTCTTTTAGCCTTTACAAATGATACAGAAATAAAAGAAAGCAATGTAACTAAATCAGAATGGAAAAATCTAAAGGTATTACCACAAGATATTTCTAACGACAGTTTAAAAAGCTTAATGCGCGGATACAATGATGCCTTGGGAGTAAAATGTAGTCACTGCCATACAGCAATTGAAGGCACTGATAAGTTAGACTTTGCTGATGATAGTAAAAAAGAAAAAGAAATTGCGAGAAAAATGATATTGATGACTCGTAAAATTAATGCTGATAACTTCAATTGGGAAAACCATCCTAATCCAGAATTAATAAATGTTGTCAATTGTACAATGTGTCATAGAGGCAATACCAAAGCAACAAAAATAATTAATTAAATTTTTCTTTGTTAAAAAACACAATGCGTTATAATCAACTATAACGCATTTTTTATACATAAAAACGCATAAAACATATTTATTTCACTATTTTTATAATACTAATTTCGATTTTAAATGAAATAAACTATGAAAAAGACTATCAAAATCCCAGTCCTAATTACAAACAACTTCCTCTTTATTCCTATTGATGAAACTAAAACAGAAAATCGAATCGAAATTATAGACCCCTATAACAACACCCTCTATTCATTTAAAGCAAAACTCTCAATAGAAAAGGCGCAATATTACACTCCTTTGGACGTAAGCAATCACTTAGGAAGAGAGCTTATTCTTAAAATTTATAATACAACACTTGATCAAAGTATTAGTGAATGCCTTATCCTAAAGCCATTTAATATTTACAATTACTGCGAAAAACATCGCCCCCTTTATCACTTTTCTTCCCCATTTGGCTGGATTAACGACCCAAATGGTCTATACTATAAAAATGGTTTCTATCATTTGTATTACCAATACAACCCTTATGGTATTAAATGGGGTAATATAAGTTGGGGACATGCAACTTCTCAAGATTTAATCCATTGGATCAATCACCCTCCTGCTATACTTCAAAATCATTTAGGTGATGTATTTTCTGGCAGTATAATCATTGATAATAACAATGATGCTGGTTTTGGTAAAAAAACAATTTGTGCGTTCTATACCTCTTCAAGTGATAAACAAGTTCAGAGTCTTGCTTATAGTACTGACGACGGTAAAACTTTTAAAAATTATATGAATAACCCAATTCTAACGGATGAAGAAAACAAAGACTTTAGAGATCCTAAACTTTTTTGGCATAAGCAAACAAATAAATGGATAATGGCTTTAGCTACAGGACAAACTATTACTTTCTATAGTTCTACAAATCTTAAAGCATGGAGTAAACTAAGTATATTTGGAAATGGAATTGGCTGTCACAAAGGAGTTTGGGAATGTCCTGATCTTTTTGAAATATCAAATGGAACAATAACGAAATGGGTGCTTTTTGTTAGCATAAATCCAGGAGGTCCAAATGGTGGCAATGCAACACAATACTTTATTGGGGAATTTGATGGCACTACATTTACTCCTGATGATACAGAATATCCTTTATGGTTGGATTATGGTCGTGATAATTATGCTGGAGTAACTTGGCACAACAATCCAAATAAAAAGCCAAGATACATCGGTTGGATGAGTAATTGGGATTATGCTAATGAAATTCCCACTAAGAACTTTACAAATGCAATGACTTTACCAAGAACAATTGAATTAGCAAAAAATGGTAATTCTTACTGCTTAAGAACTCAACCTATTAAAGAGTTAAAAAATCTACGAGCAGAAAAGCATCTTATTGAAAGTAAATTACTACAAAAAAGTATACTCGTTCCTTACTTCTTTGATGATAACTTAGGAGCTTATGAAATACTATTAGACTTTGTAATTATTGATCAATCTACATCAAATGTAAACTTAACTTTAAGCAACTCTGTGGATGAAAACCTATTGTTCTCCTTTGATATTAAAAATGAAAAACTAACTATAGACCGTAGTAAAAGTGGTCAAGTAAATTTTTCAGAAAATTTCGCAAAAGATAAAATCGTAGCTCCTTTCCCTTCACAAATAAAGCATCAGCTAAAACTATTTATTGATAAAGCTTCTTCAGAATTATTTATCAATAAGGGTAAAATAGCTGTTACAAACTTAATATTCCCTACTGAACCATATTCTTCCATCAATCTTGAAGTAGAAAATGGATCAATTGATATAACAAAATTCACTATTTATAAACTCCAATAAAAAAAGGTTACCTCAATGAGGTAACCTTTTTCTTTATATAATTCTAACTTACGCTACTTTCTTTGGAGGGAATAAAAACGAAGCTACTACTGATAAAATCAATACTCCTGCAATTACTGATAACGATACTAATGAATCGATATGAATGAAAGGAGAGATAATCATCTTCACCCCAATAAATGATAATATAATTGCTAATCCATATTTCAATTTAGAGAACTTATCCATAAAGTTTGCCAATAGGAAATAAAGTGATCTTAAACCTAAAATAGCAAATATATTAGATGTATATAAGATAAATGGATCGTCTGGTGCAATAGCAAAAATAGCAGGAATACTATCTACAGCAAATATTAAATCTGTGAACTCAATAACCATTAATGCTACAAACAATGGGGTTACCATTTTTACGCCATTTTGAACAGTAAAGAACTTCTCTCCATCATAATCCTTACTTACTTTAAAAAACTTGTGTACCATACGTACAGCAAAGTTTTTAGACAAGTCTTCATCTTCGTGATGATCTTCTTTAGCAAACCATGATTTAATACCTGAAACAAGTAAAAACACCCCAAAAATGGTTAATACAACATTTATTTCTACACTCTTACCAAAAATTTCAATTGCTGGTAAGTAAGTATGATTAATTATTTCTACTCCTGCGAAAATAAATATAGCTCTAAAAACTAAAGCCCCTATAATTCCCCAGAAAAGAACGCGATGATGTAATTCCTTTGGAACTTTAAAAAAGGTAAAAACAAGTATGAATACAAATAGATTATCTACGGACAATGCCTTTTCAATCCAATAAGCAGATTGAAAACGTGCAAAGTTTTCAAAATCCATATAATAGTAGATAACACCACTAAAACACATTGCTAAACTTACCCATACAACAGTCCATATCAATGCTTCTTTAGTTGAAACAGTATGACTATGGCGGTTAAATACACCTAAGTCTAATAATAACATTACAAAAACTACAACACCGAAAACAGCTAAAAGCCCAGGGTGATTAATTAAATGATCCATTTTTTTACGTTTATGTGGGCAAAACTAAAACATATATTTTTCCCCAAGAGAATTGCACTTAATAGATTAATTATCAATCAGTTAAAACAAAACAACAAGATAGTAAAAACTACCCTATAAAAAAACAACCTCTTGAAATTCAAGAGGTTGAGTATATCTATTTTGTTAATCATAAAAAGACGACAAAAAATAAAAATTTTTAATCTAACTTCTCTGTTAACTTTCTAAATGTCTTTTTAGGATCTTTTCCATTGTATAAAATATCATACACTGCATTGATAATAGGTGTTTTAGCACCAAAATTCTTATTTAACTCATAAGCACTTTTCGTTGCATAATATCCTTCAGCAATCATATTCATCTCCATTTGTGCTGACTTTACAGTATATCCTTTACCAATCATGTTACCAAACATTCTGTTTCTTGAAAACAGAGAGTAACCAGTAACCAATAAATCACCTAAATAAGCAGAGTTATTTATATTTCGCTTCATGCGGTGTACTTTCTTAATGAACTTCTTCATCTCACGGATAGCATTACTCATTAATAGAGCTTGAAAGTTATCTCCATACCCTAAACCGTGTGCCATACCACAAGCAATAGCATAAATATTTTTCAACACTGCTGCATATTCCGTTCCTACAATATCATCTGTTACTTTAACTTTAATGTAATGACTACTTAAACAATCTTCAATCACTTTTGCGTGTACTTCATTTCTACAAGCAATAGTCAAATAAGATAAACGTTCTAAAGCTACTTCCTCAGCGTGACAAGGCCCTGTAATTACAGCAATATTATCATAAGGAATATCATATGTTTTATTAAAATGCTCACCAACTATCATACTCGTTTCAGGTATAATACCTTTTATCGCAGATATGATAACTTTCCCCTCTAAACTAACGTATAAGCTTTCCATTTCTGGTGTCAAAAACGCAGATGGAATGGCAAAAATAACGTAGTCCGCATAAGAAACAGCTTTATTGATATCGTTAGTCAACAACAATTGATCAACGTCAAATTCTACTGAACTTAAATAATTAGGATTATGATAATTTACTTTTATTTCTTCAATAGCAGTTTCATTACGCATGTACCAAGCAATTTCATTTAGATTCTCACTCAGCATTTTTACAATAGCAGTAGCCCAGCTTCCACCTCCTATAACCGCAAATTTCGGATAATCACTCATATTCTAAGATTATTTCTTTGTCAAAAGTAAGTAAAAAAGAAATTGCAAACAATTGAAAACAAAATCCCTTTTAAGCTAATAAATCTAATTTTATTCAACCAAAAACCCGATTATACTGAAACAAAATTAACAAAAACTACCTAAATCATAATTTTAATGCTCGTATACATCTAATCCATAAATTTAAAACAACAGCATTTATTACCTTGAAATGGTACTTTTAGAAGATATTAACAGCTAAAAGCAAGTTGCAACAATAGAAAAAGCCTTTCTATAATAGATAATCAATAAATCGAGTAACTATTTTAGAAAGGCTAAAAATATCTTTAGAAACTTAATTCTACTATTTCTTTTACTTTATCTACAGTAATATTGTGCTTTTCTCCCATCGCTTCCCAACCTCTTTCAGCAAATCTATCAGCTATAAAAGCACTCGCTTTTTCAAAATCTTCTGTATAATCTGAAATTTTAGTTTGAATACCTAAAGAATGGAAGAATTCAACCATCGCTTCAATTGCTTCTTTAGCCACTACATCATCATTATCTCCTTGTATATTAAATACACGTCGACCTAATTGAGCTAATTTCTCTTTTTTCGTTTCAAACATTACACGGTATAAGTTTGGCCCTATAATCGCAAGTGTACGCCCGTGATCAATGCCATATAAAGCAGTTAATTCGTGTCCAATAGCATGAGTTACCCAATCTACTTTAACCCCCTTGCTAATTAACCCATTTAAAGCCATAGTACAGCACCACATATAATTGTTAGCTGCCTCATAGTTTGTTGGGTCCTCTAAAATTGGTTTTGATACTTCGATCACTGTACTTAAAATACCTTCAGCAAAACGATCTTGTAATGGCGCATTCTGAGGAAAAGTCAAATACTGCTCTAAAACGTGTACAAATGAATCTGCTAACCCATTTGCTATCTGTCTTTCTGGTAAAGATGCTATTACTTTGGGATCACATACTGAAAACACAGGATATAATGACTCTCCTTCAAATGACAACTTCTCTTTTGTCTTTTCAATTGTAACTACTGCACCACAATTCATCTCACTTCCTGTAGCTGGTAAAGTCAAAATAGCCCCATAAGGCATCGCTTTCCAATCTACTCTCATTTTCTTTTGAACTATTGCAATAGGATCTCCTTCAAAATATACAGCAGCTGAAATAAACTTAACACCATCAATTACACTTCCTCCACCTACTCCAAGAATGAAATCAACTCCTTCTGCTTTGATGATATCTACAGCTTTTACAACTGTTTCAAAATGTGGATTAGGTTCTATACCTCCAAATTCCACAACATCAAAACCTTGTAAAGCTTCTTTTACTTGATCGTAAACTCCATTCTTAAAAATACTTCCTCCTCCATAAGCTATTAATACCTTAGCATTAGCAGGAATATAATTTTTAATTTCTCCTATTTGTCCCTCACCATATAACAATCTGGTTGGGTTATATAACTCAAAATTCAACATATCTTCTTTCCTTTTTTATTTACTATAAAAATAAAAAAAGGAATGCATAAGCATTCCCTTTTCTTCGTTATAATTATTATAATTTATTTTTTATAAAATAGATTATGATCAATATATTTCCACACCTCTTTATCTAACAGAGGTTGCACGTTTTTACCTTCTTTAATTGAATCTCTGATAAATGTAGCTGAAATCTCCATAATAGGAGCATTTTCAATTAAGTGTACACTTGGATGACTCAAAAGCGGATTGTCTTCTTGTTTATCACTAAATACGCGTGGATACACGTAAAGAGAATAACGATCTAACAATACTTCATAATTTTTCCACTTCGGTAAAGAATCCAAATTATCTTGCCCCATAATTAAAGCAAACTCATACTTTGGAAAACGTTCGTGCAAATATGCCATTGTATTTACCGTATAATTCGGTTGTGGCAAATTAAATTCTATATCCGAAGGTCTGATGTGGTCATAATCAGCTGTTGCTAAATTAACCATGTGCATACGATGAAAATCTTCTAACAATCCCTTCTTCTTTTTCAACGGACTATGTGGTGTTACCACCATCCAAACCTCATCAAGATCAGTAAACTGAACTAAGTGATTGGCAATAACTAAATGTCCAATGTGAATAGGGTTAAAAGTTCCAAAATACAATCCAACCTTCATAAACTAAAATCCTTATTTAATAAATTCTTTCACTAATTGATAAGCCTCTTCTTTAGCTGTATCTAAATCATAGTTTTTGATAATCATATCAAATTGCGGTGCTGTTGCTAACTCTACAGATGCTTTTGCAATACGCATATTGATTTTATCTTCACTTTCAGTAGAACGTTTCTTTAAGCGAATTTTAAGCTCATCAATACTTGGTGGCTTAACAAAAACTGCTAAAGTTTCGTCTGGAAACTTACGTTTAATACGCAATCCTCCTGCTACATCAATATCAAAAATAACATTCTTCCCTAAGGCCCAAATTCTCTCTACTTCTGATTTTAAAGTTCCATAGAAATTATCTCTATAAACCTCTTCCCATTCTAAGAAATCTTCTCCTTTAATATGCGTTTTAAAATCATCTAAAGATAAAAAGTAATAGTCCTCTCCGTGTACTTCTTCACCTCTCGGCGCACGAGATGTACAAGAAATAGAGAATGCTAAATTCAAATCTTGTTGTTCTAATAAATGTCTAACTATGGTAGTCTTTCCAGACCCTGATGGAGCTGAAAATACTATAAGCTTACCTTTTTTCATAAATATTGCGTCGTCTTGTTTTATATTCTATTAAAGAACGTTTAATACTTGTTCTTTAATTTTTTCTAACTCGTCTTTCATTCTTACTACAAACTTCTGCATTTCAGCATGATTTGATTTTGAACCCATCGTATTAATCTCACGTCCCATTTCCTGAGCAATGAATCCTAATTTACGACCATTCGCTTCAGCTCCTTCTAATGTTTCAATAAAGTAATCTAAATGTTTAGACAAACGCACCTTCTCTTCTGTAATGTCCATTTTCTCAAGATAGTAAATTACCTCTTGCTCAAAACGGTTCTCGTCAATTGTCAATTGCAATTCAGCTAAGTTAGAACGTAAACGCTCTTTTACAGTTAAGATACGCTCACTATCAAGAATTGCAACTTCGTTCATATACTCACGAATATTGGCAACTCTTTTTCTAAAGTCAGCTTCTAATGACCCTCCTTCACTAACACGAAATTCTTTCATATTACTGATAGCTTCTTTTATTACTTTTTCAATCTCTGTCCACTCATTCTCATCTAATTCCACACGCTCTACTTTCAATGCATCTGGCATACGAACAGCCATTTTCATCAATTCTGTTGCATCTCCATTAGGAATGATTTCTTTCATTTGATTGATATATGAAAGTACAATCGGACCATTAATCTTGTTCGAAGTTTCTTCTGCTGTAATCTCGCAAAACAATGAAAAGTCAACTTTTCCTCTTTCTAACTCTTGTGCAATTATGTTGCGTAGAGGAAGTTCTTTCTCTCTATAAGTTTGAGGTAAACGTACATTTAAGTCTAAACTTTTACTGTTAAGAGATTTTACTTCAACTGTGATTTTTTTTGTTGGTAACTGCAAACTTGCTTTACCAAACCCTGTCATCGAATGTATCATATTCTAAAAAATAATAGGTGCAAAGGTAAGAAAAACAACACTAACTAACTTATAAATAGGACAAAATACTACTGTTTTAAACCAAATTAAGCCCAACTTAAAGTAATTATCATAAAATACTCATCCTTTTTTAATAAGGACTAATCTGAATACTATGCTCCTCAAACTAAAAATACGCAAACAAAAAAAGGAGAGCCTAAGCTCTCCTTTTTTATGTCATTCCTACTCTATTTTCGGTTTCATTACGTTCATAGGAACTAACCAAAACAACCATAACTGAGAATATAACCTCCTTTGTCCTTATTAGACCACCACAATCTACAAAGTCAGTATTGTATTCAATGTTGTAATGAAACCTACAGAATTAAATTTTTCAAACCTTAAAAAACAAAAAACAAACCACTTTATTTCCTCTTCATTAAATTTAATTCACAATACACTCAAAAAACACTTGTATTTTCTTTTCTTTTTAAAAAGGATTCATAGCAATTCTTCCCTTTTCGTATACTTAAGACACATAGTAACGTAAAAAGTCACACCTTATTTAAACATTTTTTTAATTTATTTCACAAATAACTAACATTCAATATATTACACCTGTAAAAAAAGTAAAAAATATTTCACTTAAATCGGTTACCTTCCTAAAAAACATACTTTTATTCCTCACATTCTTATGTTTTATCACTTTAAAACAAGTATTATCATAAAAGATTAGATAGCTAAACCTCTTTTTATTCCTATAAAAAAAGTCGACAATACAAATAATGCATTGTCGACTTCAATATTATATACTTACAAGGCTGTTTAAAGCGCAGCTTTCTTCTTTGCTTTCTCAATTACTTTAGCACTGTTTCCAACAAAGATCTCCTCTCCAATGAAAATAACAGGTCTGCTTAAAAAAGTATAGTGTTCTAATAATAAGTCTTTATAGTCTTCCTCTTGTAAATTCTTACTTTTCAACTCTCTATTCTTGTACAATTGTGAACGCTTATTAAAAAGCAATTCATAACTTCCAACTTTTGCATACATTTCTTCTAACTGCTCAGCAGTAATTGGATCCTTTTTAATCTCTTGTAATTCAAAAGTATCAATCGCTGGCATTTCGCTCAAAATGCGTTTACAAGTACTACATGTACTCAAATAATATATTTTTTTCATCTAAATATCTTTAACTTTAATTATGTGTACAGGGCATACTTTCTCTGCCTGTTCACAGCCATCTAAGATAGTGTAATCAGGCGATTTTAAGGTGTGAAACCCCTTATTGTTTACAGACTTCAACAAAACTGTTTTCCCGTCTTTTTTAGACATCTGAAACTGCTTTGGTGCTACCTCAACACAATAATTACATCCGATACATTTATCTCTTTGTAAAGTAACAACAATCATTATGCCTCTACTATTTTGTATAACTTATCTGACAAGCGAATACGGAACGGCAATTTAAACGTACAATCGTCTCCTTTTGTCGCTTTTTCTGTTGGTTGCTCATTCACATACATCTCGTCAATAACTAACTCCTGCGCTCCCGTACTTGGTCCTGTAATCAAGATTCTATCACCTACTTTAATATCATACGCTTCAATCTTAAACTCTCCAATAGACGCTTTCTGGAAGTAGTGCATTGCTTTACCTACATACACTTTCTTTTGAGTAGCGTTACTTCCTGGATTATCACTCCACTCTCCTAACTTTTGTCCTAAGTAATATCCACTCCAGAATCCGCGATTATAAACCGTTTCTAAAGCTTTCATCCACTCAGCAACTTTCTCTTGTGAGTATGTCCCTTCAGCAACTGCATCAATAGCCTCTCTATACGTACGAACAACTGTTGCAACGTACTCAGGAGCTCTACCTCTACCTTCTATCTTCAACACTTTCGTTCCAGCATCAATCACTTGATCTAAGAAATCTAATGTACACAAGTCTTTTGGAGACATCATATACTCATTGTCAATCTCTATTTCAAAGCCAGTTTCTTGATCAATTACAGTATATTTCTTACGGCAATTTTGCTTACATGCACCTCTATTTGCAGATGAGTTATGTGAGTGTAAACTCAAATAACACTTTCCTGAAACAGCCATACACAAAGCACCGTGACCAAAAATCTCAATCTCAACCAAGTTTCCAGACGGACCTTTTATTTGTTCGCGCTCAATTCCTTCTGTAATCATTTTTACTTGACGTAAACTCAACTCACGAGAAAGAACTACAGTATCAGCAAATAAACTATAAAACTTAACAGTTTCAATATTCGTAACGTTTAATTGCGTAGAAATATGAACTTCTAAACCAATTGCTCTTGCAGAAGCAATTACCGCTTGATCAGAAGCAATTACCGCAGTTAATCCTGCTTCTTTTGCTCTGTTCAACAACGTTTTTACAACCGACAAATCGTGATCGTAAATAATGGTATTTAAAGTCAAATAAGTACGAATGTTTTTCTCGTTACAACGTCTTGCAATTTCTTCCAAGTCGTCAATCGAGAAATTAACTGTTGAACGTGCACGCATATTCAATTGGTCAACCCCAAAGTATACTGAATCTGCTCCGCTATCAATTGCTGCTTGCAATGATTCGAAGTTTCCAGCTGGAGCCATTAACTCAATTCTTCCTGAAACTGTCATATCTATTTTATTAGTCTATTATTTTAAATAATTGATCGTTTTTACGAACTCTGAAGCTAAGCTCCATTGTCATTCTATCGCCCTCTTTTGCTACAGTAGCTTCTTGTCCATTAACCATCATCTTAGCAACAGTTAAACGCTCATCTCCTGTAGTAGGTCCAACGATAGCAATCTTATCGCCAACTTGAATTTCTTTACTCATTTCAAATTGACCTACTCCTGCTTTAGTAAAGTAATGTTGAACTACTCCAACTAAAACTTTGCGTTCTACTTGCTTCTTGCGAATCTGAGTAACAGTACTTACTTTAACAGCTTTTATCTCATCAAACACATTGCGTTCCTTTTGGAACTTTAATGATTCTGAACGTCCCTTTTTGAAAATCAAGTTACCTTTCTGAACTCCTTGACGTAAACGTTTTTGTTCGTCTTCTGGTAGTTGAATAATATCTAAACATTCGTCAGAACAACAACCATGCATTTTTTCAGCACACTCATCACATTGAATAAACAATAAATGACATGCCTCATTTGCACAGTTTACGTGTGTATCACATGGTTTTCCACATTGGTGACAGTTAGCAATTACATCATCTGTAATACGCTCTCCTAAACGGTGATCGAATACAAAGTTTTTTCCGATGAATTTACTATCTAAACCTTCTGCTTTTACCTGGCGTGTATATTCAATAATACCACCTTCTAATTGGTAAACATTTTTAAAACCGTGGTGTTTAAAATAAGCAGATGCTTTCTCACAACGAATACCACCTGTACAATACATCAATAAGTTTTTCTCTTCTTTGATGTCGTTTAATTCGTCTTTAATTTTTGGTAATGACTCACGGAAAGTATCAACATCCGGAGTTATTGCACCCACAAAGTGACCAACTTCACTCTCATAGTGATTTCTGAAATCTACTACAACCGTATTTGGGTCAGCAAGCATTTCATTAAACTCTTGTGCTTTTAAGTGAATTCCTTTATTAGTAACGTCAAATGTGTCATCATTTAATCCGTCTGCAACAATCTTATTTCTAACCTTTACAGTTAACTTTAAGAAAGACAAATCATCTTGCTCAACAGCAACATTCAAACGGATTCCTTTCATAAAATCGTATTGTTCTAATGTATCTCTAAAAGCGTCAAATTTTGAAGCAGGAACAGACATTTGAGCGTTGATTCCTTCGTGCGCAACGTAAGTACGTCCTAAAGCATCAAGGGCATCCCAAGCAAGGAATAAATCGTCTCTAAATTGTTGTGGGTCTTGTATTTTTGCGTACGCATAGAAAGATAAAGTCAAACGGTTTTCTCCCGCTTGCTCAATAAGTTCAGCTCTTTCTTCTGCGCTTAATGTGTTATACAGTTGCATGCTATATAATTTAAGTGTAGAATTATTACTATGTTTTTGAAATCCTAAATGGAAGAATTTCCGTGCAAAGATAATACTTTGATTTAAAAGTATTAACCTATTTTTCGTCTTAGTATGTAGTAAGGCTTATTTATTCAAGTTATTACATATCAAGAACATAAATAATACTTTCTGCCTATTATACCTCCTACTTCTAAAATGATTCGACCTATATCAGCCATTGTACAGCAATAATAGGATTACCAATCTTACTTGTACAACCATAGTAAAATTATACAGGTTTCAATACTATCATAAACGATATGCTTCCATACTGTAATCATAATGAACCCAATATGTACACATACTCTTTCCATAATTCTTATGGGAGCATTATGGTACCACTATGGGAGCACTATGGGAACATCCTGAATATGAGCAACAAAAAAGCCGAGTAAAACTCGGCTTTGAACACTATAATTTCATCTTGTAATCCGTAAATACTTTACCTTTTACAATCTTATCTAATTTCTTACTAATCAATTTCTTTGTTAACGAACTCAATCGATCAACAAAAAGGACTCCTCTTGTATGATCATACTCGTGTTGAATGATACGAGCAGTAGTTCCATAAAACGTTTTAGTCTGTGGTTTAAACTCACGGTCAAAGTATTCAATCGTAATAGACCAAGGGCGATTAACTCGTTTAAAGACATCTGGAATACTTAGACAGCCTTCAATATCATCCCATGTTTCGTCAGATTTACCAATAATACGCGCGTTGATAAATGTCTCCTTTATCCCAGTATCTCCATTTACAAAGTTTATTTTGCGTTCTTGCTCATCAGCATTTTCAAACATTACCACACTATCCACTACAAATAACTGAATAGTCTTGTCAATTTGAGGAGCTGCTAAACCACAACCATCAGCATTCTGCATTGTCTCCCACATATTATCAACCAATTGATTCAATTCCGGATAATCTGCTGTTACTTCAGTACAATCTTCTTTCAGTGCTTTGTTACCGTATGCTACTATAGATAATTTCATTGTTACTTATTTTAATGCAAAGGTCTTACAAATTCTAATTCAAACAAGAATATTCCACCTACATTTTTTTATATTTTATACAGTTAAAGACAGTTAAGTATCCAAAAACAGAATTTATTTTTAAAGATTTCTCAGAACTAAAAGCATCCTATACATTTAATAATCAAACAATAAAATCTATTCAATAAGATAAAATGTTTAAAATCAAACAAAATAAGAAATTGCGATAGCAAATAGCAAGACAGTTGTTGCTATAATTTATAGCATAATAATATAAAGCTCTTGGTGAGTTAATAAATTATATTACTTTTACATCAGTAAGAACGTATTTTTTTAAAAAATGAGCGCAGATAAAGAAGCCAAATTAAAAGCGTTGCAATTAACGCTTGATAAGTTAGACAAGACTTACGGAAAAGGAACAGTAATGAAATTGGGAGATACTGCAGTTGAAGAAGTAGAGGTAATCTCCTCTGGTTCACTGGGGATTGACCTTGCATTGGGTGTTAATGGATATCCTAAAGGACGAATTATCGAAATTTATGGACCTGAATCTTCAGGTAAAACAACGTTGACTTTACACGCAATTGCAGAAGCTCAAAAAGCTGGTGGAATTGCTGCATTTATCGATGCTGAGCACGCATTTGACCGTTTTTATGCTCAAAAATTAGGAGTTGATATTGATAACTTAATCATATCTCAACCAGATAACGGGGAACAAGCTTTGGAAATTGCTGAAAACTTAATCCGTTCTGGTGCTATTGACTTAGTTGTAATTGACTCTGTTGCTGCATTAACACCGAAAAGTGAAATTGAAGGTGAAATGGGAGATTCTAAAATGGGATTACATGCTCGTTTAATGTCTCAAGCTTTAAGAAAATTAACTTCTTCTATCAGCAAAACAAACTGTACTGTATTTTTCATTAACCAGTTGCGTGAAAAAATCGGTGTTATGTTTGGTAACCCTGAAACTACAACTGGAGGTAACGCACTTAAATTCTACGCTTCTGTACGTTTAGATATCCGTAGATCTACTCAGATTAAAGACGGTGAAAATGTTATTGGTAACAGAACAAAAGTGAAAATCGTTAAGAACAAAGTTGCTCCACCTTTCCGTACTGCAGAATTTGATATTATGTATGGTGAAGGGGTTTCTAAAGTAGGTGAAATCTTAGACTTAGCGGTTGATTATGAAATCGTGAAGAAAAGCGGTTCTTGGTTTAGCTACGGAGATACTAAATTAGGTCAAGGTCGTGATGCTGTAAAATCATTAATCAAGGATAATCCTGAATTAATGGAAGAACTTGAAATAAAAATCAAAGAAGAAATTAAGAGTAGAGAAGCTTAATTGACTTGATATAATTACAAGGCCGATTCTTTTGAGAGTCGGCCTTTTTTTATGCTCTTTTTCTAAAAAATACAAGCATAATAAATTGCTTTTACTCTCCTTGTTAAAGAATAAAAAAACAATTGTAGTAAGTTTGTATTCTTCAAATAACAAAACAAACTAAATGAAACTAAAACTATTCGCATTGCTATTAACTATTGTCTCTTTGACAAGCTGTAGTAACATGCTAAAAAATCAAGATTTCTACCTTTCTAATCCTACAGAAAAGGAAATAACTGTTACTATAGATGAGCAAACTTATGCTTTAGCAGCAAACTCTTTTGAAGTCGTGAAAGTAAAGCCGGGTATTCATACACTGAATTATGAAGGAAAGACATCAGAGTTCAACGTATTTACAGATAATACAGGTGGTATAATAAATCCTACTCTTGCTCCACATTATATATTCTCAATGATCTATGCCAAAGAAGGTAGCTTTGACCGTTTTAAAAGTACTGAGCGTAAAGTAGTCATTGATGGTATCTTATATGAGGACAATATCAAATCGACAAACGCACTGTTTATCGACAATAATTTATACAGATGTAAATATATGTTAGGTGAAGCTTATCCTAAAGAAATGGTAACTAACAACAAAAATAATGAGGGTAACTTTTTTAACAAATTCTTTACAAAAGGTGAGTTTATTAGCTTCCTTAGTGAAGAGGCTTCTGAAGAACACAAAGACTTCCATGAAAAGAATAAACAAGTAAATGGAGAAAACACCATAACAGAAGTAAGTGAAAGAACATTGAATATTCCCAACTTCACAGATAAAAACCTGCAAGATTTATTTCAAAAACAGTATGATTTAGTGCTTGAATATAGAAAAAGTGAAGATCCTAAACGTCAAAAAGAGATTCAAAAAGAATTGTTTGACTTGTCAATGTCTAAAGCTAAAATGAATATCAACTATAGCGCTTTAGGAGTGGAACAAAATGAACGTATGAACGAATTCACAACGCAAAATGGTAATATCTACGGAGCAGGAATAATCGAGTTATAAGCTACTAAGAAGAATAAAAAGAAGCGGCTATGTTTAGTTTACACATAGCCGCTTCTTTTTTTATCGTGTTGCTTTTACTTCTCTTTCCCAGTTTTCAACCGGTTCTAATATCATTTGAAAAGCGTGTTCCTTAACTTCATTGCGACTTTCTAATGTTAATCCAGTCGTATTGATAACTTCCAACATTTTTACTGGAACTTTCCCTGGATATCCTATCCCCCATACAAATGGGAAAAAATGTCTTAGTTTACCTAAAGCAAATGATGCAATTGGTATTTGGTGTTCAATAGCCAAACGGAAAGCACCATCTTTAAAACGATCTAAAATAATAGAGCGGTCATCTGTCACTCCTCCCTCTGGAAAAATACAAATACTCAACCCCTTATTCAATCTCTCTTGTGCACTCTGAAACACTTGAAAGCGACTCTTAGAATCTGCTCTATCAACTAAAATACACGTCTTGCGATAGAAGTATCCGAAAATGGGAATATTAGCTAATTCTTTCTTTCCTACAAATACAAACGGATTATCCTTAACCAGGATATACATCATCATAATATCCAACATTGAGGTATGATTAGCTATAAACATATAACTCTTTCCCTTTTCTAAAGGTTGATATTCTTCCACATTATAACGCATTCCAATACCATAAAAAGTAAGCTTAGCCCAAATGCGAGCAACCTTATAAAAAGAAGAATAACTATCCTCAAAATGAATAGTTACCAATAATAATGGCGATAAAATTATAATCACTAAGGTCATCCAGATATAAAACCACAAACGCCATAGTACACTAAAAAAACTTTTAATTACTTTCATAACTAATTCCAGAACTCTATATCTCTTACTCCTCCCAAAAATAAGGATTTATCAATGTCAATGACACTTAAACACTAAAAAACAAATCATATAAGTCTTAAATGCTTTATCTTTGCTACTTATACAAAATATAATATCACGCAATGGCTAAAATTCTTACAGGAGTTCAAAGCACAGGAACTCCACACTTAGGGAACCTTTTAGGAGCTATTTTACCAGCAGTAGAAATGGCGAATAACAAGGAGAATGATTCTTTTCTTTTTATTGCGAATTTACATTCGGCAACTCAAATTAAAGATGCAAAAACATTACAAGAAAATACCTATAGTGTTGCGGCTACTTGGCTTGCTTGTGGTTTAGATGTTAATCATGTAACTTTTTACCGCCAGTCAGATGTACCGCAAACGACTGAGCTTACTTGGTACTTAAGTTGCTTCTTTCCATACCAACGATTAACATTAGCGCATTCGTTTAAAGATAAAGCATCTGTTTTATCTGATGTTAATGCGGGGTTATTTTACTACCCTATGTT
This sequence comes from Myroides sp. C1519, assembly GCF_038039755.1. Lineage (NCBI taxonomy): Bacteria > Pseudomonadati > Bacteroidota > Flavobacteriia > Flavobacteriales > Flavobacteriaceae > Myroides > Myroides sp. C1519. Next base: position 24,152 of record NZ_JBBPHM010000019.1, on the reverse strand, counting down.
AATGGCTGCAGATATCTTATTATATGATGCAGAATTTGTACCTGTTGGGAAAGACCAGTTACAACACTTAGAAATTACAAGAGATGTAGCTTCAAGATTTAATAACCAAATGGGAGAAACTTTTGTTTTACCAGAGGCTAAAATATCTGAAACAGTTATGATTGTTCCGGGTACTGATGGTCAAAAAATGAGTAAATCAAGAAACAATACAATTAACCTTTTCCAAACTGATAAAGCTTTGAGAAAACAAGTTATGGGTATTGAAACAGATAGTACTCCACTTGAAGATCCAAAGAATCCAGATACTTGTAACGTATTTACTATCTACAAACTATTAGCTACACCAGAGCAAATTGAAGCAATGAGAGCTAATTATGAAGGTGGAAATTACGGGTACGGACACGCAAAACAAGCGTTATACGAATTAATCGTTGAGAAGTTTAAAGATGTTCGTGAGAAGTACGAATATTATATGAACAACTTAGAAGAAGTTGATGCATTACTTTTTAAAGGAGCAGAAAAAGCTTCTGTAATCGCTACAAAAACTTTAAATAAAGTACGCGAAAAATTAGGTTATAACACACCAAGATAAAACGTAAAGAGCTACTAAATCAGTAGCTCTTTTTTTTATTGTATTAATTCAAAGTATTTACCTGGCAAAGGTCTTACAATCCCCTTCAACTCTAAATTAAGCAAAGCTGTACTAACTTTATAAATCGGCATTTCGCAGTTTAAAGCTATCATATCTAACAACTCCCTTTCACAAGTAACCAAATAGTCAAAAACCTTTTGTTCATCATCTGACAAGTCTAAAAACAACATCGGCTGTATTACTTTTGGCTTCTTTGTAATCTGGTCCCAATTCAAAGTTTCTACTATATCATTCGCACTACTAAGCAATTGTGCTCTATTTTTGCGTATTACCTGATTACACCCTTGACTCATCACATCTGTAATTCGTCCAGGAACAGCAAAAACATCCCGATTATAATCATTGGCAAAAGTTACAGTACTCATTGAGCCTCCTTTAATCGCACTTTCTATAACAATTACGGCTTGAGACATCCCTGCTACAATGCGATTGCGCTGTATAAAGTTTTCACGTTCAACGCGACTATTCATCCAAAATTCACTAATCAAACTCCCTCCATTCTCTTCTATTTGTTTGGCAATGCTATAATGTCTTTCAGGGTAAATGCGATTCAGCCCATGTCCTAAAACAGCATAAGTATCTAACCCCTCCTCTAAAGCTGCTGTATGGGCACAAACATCAATGCCATAAGCCAAGCCACTAATGATGATGGGATTGTAATCTTTTAAATCACTAATCAATTGTTCGCAAAACTCAACTCCCCTCTTACTCGGGTTTCTCGTTCCTATGATGCTAATCACTCGTCTGTTATTAAATTCAAAATTAGCATTAGAATGAAATAACATAATAGGAGAATCATCGCACTCTCGCAACAAATTAGGGTAATGAGGGTCTTTATAATAACAAATAGACAATCCTTGATTTTGAATAGCCTTTAATTCTAATTCTGCTCTTTGAAGCACCAAGGGATCGTGTATTTTATTCCACAATACCGTTCCTACTTGATGTACTTGCACAATTTCTTTTTGACTTGCTTGAAAAATTGCCTTAGGCGATTCGAAGTAATCTATTAGTCGCTTTGCAGTAACTGGCCCAATCCCAGCAACGGTTTGCAAAGCTAAAGTGTAAAACAATTTTTCTTCTTCCATAAATACTTTTGATATATATTCGAACTCTTTGTATCTTCACTAAATATCCACAAAAACCTATCCAAAAACTTCAAAAAGTAAGATGCTATTAGTTTCTTTATATCTTTGTAAGAATCTAATACTGAAAAACTTAAAAGTAATTGTAAATATTTGTGAATATTTTTTTGTTTCAGCTATTGTTTAATGTAATTTTGTCTTTATGAAGATCGAGAAATACATATCAGCTTTATTATACAGATACCAGTGTGTGATCATACCGGGGTTCGGAGCATTTTTGACAGAGACTAAGTCATCATACTACAATGAAGAGGAACAAGCGTTTTTTCCTCCTCAAAAAATGATGTCTTTTAATGCAAATGTTAAGCACAATGATGGGCTATTAGCTAATCATATCGCTATGCAAGAAAAAATCAGTTATGACGAAGCAGTTAAGTATATCACTTTAGCTGTTAAAGGTTGGGATAAAGAATTAAGCAACTTAGGTAGTTTAACTTTACCTACTATTGGAGCTTTCCAATGCAATAGTGAAGGAAGCTTGGTTTTTGAACCTACTTCAAATAGCAATTACTTAATGACTTCTTTTGGATTGTCTTCTGTAATGGCATCTTCTGTTGATAGAGTTGCTACAATTCCTTTACAAGAAACAGTGGCGGTTCCTCAACAAAGAAAGAAAAGCAAATATGCATTTGTAAAATACGCTGCTGTTATTACACTTTTCTTAGGTGTTGGTAGTGTTATTGCAGACAAAGGTTATGATGCTTATTTAAACGATCAATCATACACAATTGAGAAAAACGTACAATCAAAAGTTCAAGATAAGATACAACAAGCAACGTTTATCATTGAGCCAAGTGCTACAACAATCTCAATTCCAGTTAGAGAAGAAGTAATCGTTTCTACAGAAGTGGTAAAACCTTATCACATTGTAGCGTGTGCTTTTAGAAGCAAACAAGCCTCTGAAGAAGAAGCGGTTAAATTGCAAAACAAAGGTTTTGAAGGTGCTACAGCACTAGCTCGTACGAAATATGGTATGTATCCTGTTTCTTATGGAGGTTTTGAAACACAAGGTGACGCTCAAAAAGAATTAAAGAAAATCCACCGTTCTACAAATAAAGACGCTTGGATTTTAGTACAATAAATAGTTAAACATTAGTCCCGTAACTGAAAAGTTGCGGGATTTTTTGTTTAATGTCTCTATATTTGCCGAAAACAATTATAATGGAAGCAAAATTAGTATCAGAATCAGCTACATTGATGACTGACCTTGTTCTACCAGGAGAAACAAACCCCTTAAACAATATGTTTGGTGGTGAGCTATTGGCTCGTATGGATAGAGCTGCAGGAATTGCTGCAAGACGCCACTCTCGTCGCGTTTGCGTTACTGCATCAGTAAATCACGTGGCATTCAATAGACCTATCCCCCTTGGCAGTGTTGTTACTGTAGAAGCAAAAATATCTCGTGCATTTAACTCTTCTATGGAGGTATATTTAGATGTTTGGATTGAAGATCGCGAGTCAGGTATCAAGAAAAAAGCAAATGAAGCAATCTATACTTTTGTTGCTGTTGATGATACAGGACACCCTGTTTCTATTCCGGAGATTATTCCACAAACAGACATTGAAAAAGAGCGTTATGTTGGAGCATTAAGACGTAAACAATTAAGCCTTGTTATTGCAGGTAAAATGAAACCGTCTGAAGCAACTGAATTAAAAGCGTTATTTAACGAATAAAGAATATGAAGAAAATACTTTACTTTTTATTAGCAGCGTTATTCACTTTACAAACTGCTAATGTATTTGCTTGGGGAACTACTGGTCACCGAGTAGTAGCTGAACTTGCAGAGAGAAATCTTACGAAGAAAGCTAAAAAACAATTGAAACAAATTATTGGAGACCAACAACTTGCTTACTGGGCAAACTGGCCTGACTTTTTAAAGTCTGATCCTACTTGGAAATTCTCTGATAGCTGGCATTATATCAATTTACCTGGTCATTTAGACCGCCAAGCTTTTGATCAAGAGTTAGCGAATTCTACGGATAAAAACTTATACAAAAGAGCGCTAATGTTGATTGAAGAGTTGAAAGATAAAAACTTACCGCTTGCTAAAAAACAAGAGAATTTATACTTCTTAATCCACATTATTGGAGATGCTCATCAACCTTTACACATTGGTAGATTAGACGATTTAGGAGGAAACCGTGTAAAATTAGAATGGTTTAGAAAACCGACTAACTTACACAGTATTTGGGATTCTTCTTTAGTTGACTTTGACAAATACAGCTATACTGAGTATGCTACTGTTTTAGATGTACACGGAAAAGCATACAATCAAAAATTAACTGACGGAGGAATTGAAGATTGGATCTTTGATTCATACACAATGGCTAACAAGATTTATGACAGCGTTGAAGCTGAAGAATCTTTAAGCTATAAATACCATTTTAATCACAAAGATGATGTTGAAAATCAATTATTAAAAGGAGGTTTGCGCTTAGCAAAAGTTCTAAACGAAATTTTCAAGTAATCATTTGACACAATACAAAAGGGCGAAGTAATTAATTACTTCGCCCTTTTTATTTGGATTTATCTTATTGTTATCTACTATAACTCGATCTTGATGAGGATGAGCTGGAACGTGAAGACGATGATGATGACGGTGCTGAATAAGAAGATCTACTTGATCCTGACGAACTACCGCTATAATTACTTCTTGACGATGAATTGCTACTTCCTGAGTTAGTATTTGATCGTGAGTAATAACTGCTATTAGAGCTACTACTTGGCGAACTACTACTTCTGCTATAACTTGAGCGAGAGCTTGACGAACTACTCGGAGATGAGCTGTAATTGCTATTTGAGCCTTGACTATAACTACCTCTACGTGTTGAGCTACTATTAGTTGATGAATTATTACTTGAAGAAGATGTACCTCTATCGTAATTTGATCTATTAGCAGATGAACTTGTAGAATAACTTGAGCGACTTGAAGAAGAATTTGAGCTTCCTTCAACTTTGTTTACCTCTCTATTATTTGAGCCACTGTAATAATCGCTTCTATTATTTGACCCACTACCACTTGTAGCATATTCACTTCTGCTATTTCCGCGTTTGTAATCTGAGCTTCCACTACTTGAGTTGCTATTCCCCCCTCTGTAATAATCGCTTCTATTATTTGACCCACTACCACTTGTAGCATATTCGCTTCTGCTATTTCCGCGTTTGTAATCTGAGCTTCCGCTACTTGAATTGCTATTTCCTCTGCTGTAATAATCGCTTCTGCTATTTGATCCACTGCCACTTGTAGCATATTCACTTCTACTACTTCTGCTGCTTGTCAAATCAGCACGGTTATAGTAATTACTCTCTCCATATCTCGTTTTAAACGAGTTGTTTGGATTTTGACGTTCATAGTAATCTTGTCTAACATTAGAATACATATTCTCTGCTCTATAACTATTTCTATACGGTCTATAGTAATAATTATTGTTTTGATTTATATGCACGTGTACGTGTGAAACATAGCGCCCGGTTGAGTATGGAGCATATCCGTAGTAATAATTTGGATAATAGTTCCAATACCAAGATGAATAGTAAGGTCTGTAAGAAACACCCCAGAATAAACTAAACATAGGAGGCGTAGTTACATAAATAGGCTCGTAAATGTAGTTTGCTCCATATAAATATGAATTCCCTACTACTTGCATATAAACTACTTTCTTGCGTTTATCCTTTTCTACTTCAATAGTTGCAACGTCTTGATACAAATCTTTACCAAGAACAGCCTGAATAACAATTAAGTGCGTTCTACCCTCAACTACTTCTACAACTCGTAGATAATCTACATAACCATCCCCATTTAGGTCAAGGTTATTTATACGAGAATAAGGGTCATTTAACCTAAACTCAAAGTCAGCCAAATCAGACGATTCTCCAAAAACAGAAGCCACTGCTTGAAGGTCTAAGTTATCGCTAATGTCATAGTTATTAGCCGTTACCACAGTTCTTTGTCCAAAAGACACAGAAAAACTGAGTGTTAAAAATAACAGCGCGATATAATGTAATGTTTTCATAATCTTCTCTTTTCACTTTACCATATACCTAAAGCATTGCAATAAATATACCGTAACAATTTAAAGCAAGGTACTGAAAAACAATATGTAAAAAGCTTAATAATTCCTTAAATACGAGGGAATTGTGCTAAAATGGCGAAATCACTTCAGTTATTTTAAAGGTTTAAGAAACAGTAAACTAAATAAAACACGATAAGTAGTACATTTTTACTAATTTTGTACTATAATATAGTTTATATGATTGATAGAGAAGAAATAAATTTTGAACGTTCTGTAATCGTAGGTATCGTTACAAAAGATCAAGATGAGTCAAAACTTAATGAATATTTAGATGAATTAGAGTTTTTGACATATACGGCTGGAGGAGAAGTATATAAGCGCTTTACACAGAAAATGGAAAAGCCTAACCCTAAGACCTTTGTTGGAACAGGGAAAATGGAAGAAATCCACCACTATATAGTAGAGAACGATATTCATACCGTAATATTTGATGATGAGCTTACACCAGCTCAACAAAAAAACGTTTCAAAAATATTAGATTGTAAGGTGTTAGACCGTACCAACCTAATCTTAGATATATTCGCACAAAGAGCACAAACTTCTTATGCGAGAACACAAGTTGAATTAGCACAATTTCAATATTTACTACCCCGTCTTTCTGGAATGTGGACTCACTTAGAGAGACAGCGTGGAGGTATTGGTATGCGTGGTCCTGGGGAAACAGAGATTGAAACAGATAGACGTATCGTTCGTGATCGTATTACGCTATTGCGCGAAAAATTGAAAGTTATCGATAAACAGATGGCTTCACAAAGAGGAAATAGAGGTGCGATGGTACGTGTTGCTTTAGTTGGGTACACAAACGTTGGTAAATCTACTTTGATGAATACAATCGGTAAAAGTGAAGTATTTGTTGAGAACAAGCTGTTTGCTACCCTTGATACTACCGTTCGTAAAATCGTAATAGGCAACTTGCCTTTCTTGCTTTCTGATACCGTTGGTTTTATTAGAAAACTACCTACACAGTTAGTAGAATCGTTCAAGAGTACCTTAGACGAGGTTAGAGAAGCAGATTTACTATTACACGTAGTTGATATTTCTCACCACGACTTTGAAGACCACATCGAATCTGTAAATACGATTCTAAAGGACATCAAAAGTGATGATAAACCAACGATTATGGTGTTTAATAAAATTGACGCTTATAAACCGGAAGTTATCGCTGAAGATGATTTAATGACTGAACGTACATCACGCCACTACACGATTGAAGAGTGGAAAAAAACGTGGATGAACAAAGTTGGAGAAAATAATGCAATCTTTATTTCTGCAACAAACAAGGAAAATATGGAAGAATTTAGAAAGAAATTATATGAAGCTGCACGTGAGATTCATATCACCAGATTCCCATATAACAACTTTTTATTCCCTGACTATGACCACTTAGTAGAAGGTCCAGACAGCGAATAAAATATTTGTTCATAAAAAAATTTATAAAGTAACTCAGTGTAATAATATTTTTTCTATTTTTACACTATTGCTAAAAAGCTGATTATATGTATTTATCATTGAACAATAATTTCTCTAATAATAATTTGAATTGTGTATACGATTTGAAGAGGGAAGCTATTGGCAATGATTAAAGTTAATTATATATTATTTCATTATCCGTTTAAAGGCTCCTCTCTGAGGAGCCTTTTTTTTTATTAAAAATTCAAACCTAAATATCATGAGTAAAAAACAAATTTTACAGACCGAAAAATCAATTGCATTAGTAAAAGACTTCTTTTCTAAAGACTTGTGCAATACATTGAACTTGTATCCTATTTCATCTCCGATGATTGTAAATGAAGGAACAGGAATCAATGACGACTTAAACGGTGTGGAGCGAGCTGTCTCTTTTCCTGTAAAGTTTCTTAACAATGATCGAGGTGTTGTCGTACATTCACTAGCCAAATGGAAAAGAATTAGACTAGAAGAGTTAGGCCTTGATGTACACGAAGGTATTCTAACAGACATGAGAGCGCTTAGACCTGACGAAGATAGTAGCCCAATACACTCAATTTATGTTGACCAATGGGATTGGGAATTAAAGATTGAAGATAAAGATCGCAGTCTTGATTTTCTTAAATCTATCGTTCGCAAATTATATCAAGTGTTGTTAGAAACAGAGGAACAAGTTTGGAAAGAACTACAAATAGAACGTATTCTGCCTGAATCAATCTCTTTTATCCATTCTGAAGAATTATTACAGCGTTACCCTACTCTATCTCCAAAAGACAGAGAACACGCAATAGCGAAAGAATATGGAGCTGTTTTCATTATGGGAATTGGACACAAATTATCAAACGGAGAGCAACACGACAGTAGAGCTTCTGATTATGATGATTGGAGTACTGAAACAGAAGGAGGATACAAAGGATTAAACGGTGATTTATTAGTTTGGGATCCTATTCTAAACAGATCATTAGAACTATCTTCTATGGGAATCAGAGTAAACAAAGATGTTCTTTTAAAACAATTAGAGATTACACAATCTTTAGAAAAGAAAAACTTACTTTACCACAGTATGTTATTACAAGATAAATTACCATTGTGTATTGGTGGTGGTTTAGGTCAATCAAGAATCTGTATGTTCTTATTGAGAAAAAGACATATTGGAGAAGTACAAGCAAGCTTATGGCCTCAAGACGTAAGAATTGAAGCTGAAAAACAAGGAATCAGTTTATTATAAATAAAAAAGCTCGGTAGAAAACTACCGAGCTTTTTTATTTTATTCTATTTCTAATTGGATTAGAAATTATAGTTAACTCCTAAACCAACCATTTCTCTAATTTGGAATCCTTGGAATGCAAGGTCATCATAGATAGTTTGGAATGTTAAGTTAGTAGAAAGATATTTATTAATCTTCATTACTACGTTTAACTGATAATCAAGAACAACGTTCTGAGGGTCTTTTAAATAGTTAGAATACAAGTTTAAGATGTTTTCAACTGAAACGTTTTCCATAACATTAAATTTATAGTAAGCGTTTACAGACATACCTAATTGGTATTCCATTGATTTTCCTTCTTTCACACCAAAAGCATCACCAAATTCAGTGAAGTGATTGTGAACAAAGATAAATCTTGATGTTGCTGGAGCGATGTTTACTTTTAAGTTATCATCTTTTTTCCATAACATACCTGGACCTATTTGTAAATAAGCAGGAGACATAAAGTGAGAATTTCTAATTCCATCTTTGTCAATACCAGCATCCATTTGTGTTTTGAAATTCAAAAACGCAGAGTAATACCAGTTTTTAGCTGCTTGTTTACCTAATAAAGAGTTTAACTCTAAACGGTCATTTGTTTTCTTTTGTTTATCTCCTTTTAACTTAGAAATACCATAGCTTACCATAGCTTTGTTATCCCAAGTCCAATCATCTTTCTTGTAGTTCAAATCATAATTTACATTAATGTTACCAGACAGGTTATTATCCCCACCAGCTTGCCAATTTGAAAAACTTGATTGATTTACTAAGAAATTAAAATTTCCTTTTGATGTCCAATTGCTTGTATTTTCTACTGTTTCAGCTTCTTGAGCTTGAACAGAGAATGAAGCAAAAACTGCTAATAATCCTAAAACGATTTTCTTCATAGTTACATACTTTTTGCGCAAAACTACTAAGAAAATGCTAAAAAGAAAAACTATCAACCTCTTTTTACCGCTCTCTTGAAGACAGGAACAGCCGAACAAGCTTCTCCAAACATCACAGAACGTGCATGATTCATCATTAATTGAGTTGCTAAAACATAAGCCTCTTCAGGAATCTCTTTTTTTGAACAACCTTTAATAATTACAGGCAAATCAGCATACTGTGTATAGTCTATTGCAAACAACAATTCTTGGAATATAGAGCTTTCTAAATGATGCTTATCTCCTAAATAAACGCGTTTTGCTATTGGTTGTAAGTGGCTTGTTAAAACCATATATGCCCAACCTGGTAAGATTGCATCTGTAGAACAATGTAATCCTACATAAGCATCTTGATAGATAGACCAATCAACTTCTTTCAAAGCCGCTCTAAAGTCTTTCTCTCTAAGAACAAACCCTTCATAAAGCCATTGCGCAATATCAATCTCCATTCTCGGATTTGTTGGATAAATATCCTCTAAATCGAAAACTACAAGAGCACTATTGGCTACTTTATTTACAATTTCTCCTTCCATGATTATAGCATTCCCAATTCTAACTTAGCCTCTTCACTCATCAAATCTTTAGACCATGATGGGTCAAATGTCAACTCAACCTCTACTCCTTTTACGTTGTCGATTGATTTTACTTTCTCTTCTACTTCCATTGGTAACGTTTCAGCTACTGGACAGTTTGGAGAAGTCAAAGTCATTAAAATCTTTACATCGTGAGTTTCGTTTACAAAAACATCGTAAATTAAACCTAACTCGTAAATATCTACTGGAATTTCAGGGTCATAAATAGTTTTTAAAACACGAACTATATTTTCTCCTAATTGTTGTACATCAATTGCTTCCATACCTTAACTATTCTATTTTTAGTGCTTCGCTTGATAAGCTAAAGCATACATTCTTATTTGTTTAACCATTGATACTAATCCATTTGCACGTGTTGGCGACAAATGTTCTTTCAAACCAATCTCATCAATAAAAGACAGGTCTGCATTTAAAATATCTTCAGCTTTGTGACCTGAAAATACGCGAATTAAAATTGCGATAATTCCCTTCGTTAAAATTGCATCACTATTAGCAGTAAACACAATATTTCCATTTGACTCCTCTGCATGTAACCAAACTTGCGATTGGCATCCTTTAATAAGGTTCTCTTCTACTTGATACTGTGCATCAATCAACGGAAGTCCTTTTCCTAATTCGATGATATACTCATATCGTTCCATCCAATCGTCAAACATTGAAAACTCATCAATGATTTCCTCTTGAGTTTCTTTAATTGTCATATTGTTGTAATTATTTTATTTCTCTATTTATGATAACATCATTTTTGCCTTTTTCACTGCAGCAATGAATGTATCGATCTCTTCTTTTGTATTGTAAAAACTAAAAGAGGCTCTAATTGTACCAGGAATACCAAAGAAATCCATGATTGGTTGTGTACAATGATGCCCTGTACGTACAGCAACACCTAATTTATCTACAATAACACCAATATCATACGGGTGAATACCTTCAATATTAAACGAAATAACAGAGGCTTTTTCCTTTGCTGTTCCTATAATCTTAACCCCTTCGATTTCAAGTAACTTCTCAGTTCCGTAAACCAATAGTTCGTGCTCATAAGCAGCAATATTGTCAAAACCAATCTCATTCATATAATCAAGAGCATATCCTAAAACAATTCCTCCTGCAATATTTGGTGTTCCTGCTTCAAATTTATGAGGCAAACACGCATAAGTAGTCTTTTCAAAAGTAACTGTCTTAATCATCTCCCCTCCACCTTGATAAGGAGGTAATTGATTCAACCACTCTTCTTTACCATACAAAACTCCTGTCCCCGTTGGTCCACAAACTTTATGTCCTGAAAACACGTAAAAATCACAATCTAATGCTTGTACATCTGGTTTAATATGTGGAGTAGCTTGAGCCCCATCAATTAAAACAGCAGCTCCAACTTCGTGGGCTTTCTTAATGATGTATTCAATTGGATTAATAGTTCCTAATGCATTTGAAATATGGTTAACAGCTACAACTTTTGTGTTTTTAGAAAGCAATTTATCATACTCATCCATTAAAAGCTCTCCGTTTTGATTCATTGGAATAACTTTTAACGTAGCCCCTGAACGCTCACAAGCAAACTGCCAAGGCACAATATTAGAATGGTGTTCCATAGCAGAGATAATAATCTCATCTCCTTCTTTCAACAAAGCTCCAAATCCGTTAGCAACAAGGTTGATACCGAATGTAGTACCTGCTGTAAAGATTATCTCTCTATCCTCTTTCGCGTTAAGATGCGCTTTTATTTTTTGTCTCGATTCCTCATACGCATCTGTAGCCAATTGACTAAGCGTATGTACTCCTCTGTGAATATTTGCATTTATCGTTTCATAATACTCAACAATAGCATCCTCAACCACTTTTGGTTTTTGCGCTGTTGCTGCATTATCGAAATACACTAAAGGCTTTCCATTTACTTTTTGTTTAAGAATTGGAAAATCCTCTCTAATCTTATTTATATCTAACATGCTATTACCCTTTTTATTATATCAATAAAATATTGACTCTCTTCAATAACAACTTTAGAAGCAAAGATAATAATTCATAAGCTTTGATGCTTATAATAATAATTTAAAATTAATCTAAATATGTTTTGTATAGCTTGAAAAAGATTCTATTTTTGCTGTAATTTAGATTTATTACAAATAACTACCATAATGAAAAACCTAACAGCTTTATTCCTTGTAGCAATCTCTCTATTGAGTTGCAATCAAAACAAAAAACAAGAATCAACTGATTCTACTGAAGTTAAAACAGAACGCATTATATCATTAAATGGTGCAATAACAGAGATACTTGCAGATTTAGGAGAAAAACAAAACATTGTAGCGGTTGATGTTACAAGTACTTTTCCAGAAGACCTAAAACAAACGGCAACTGATTTAGGGCATACATCTAAAATATCAATTGAAAGCATTATGGCGTTAAATCCAAGTATTTTATACGCTACAGAAAAAGATATGACAGATGAAATGAAAGCTCAATTGCAAAAATCAGGTATCCGCTTAGAAATCATTAAACAAGTTTTTACTGTTGATGGTACAAAAGATATGATTAAAACGATTGCAGAATCATTAAATAAAACAGATTATAACGACTTACTTACTCGCATTGACAAAGACTTAGAAGGGTTTCACAAGTTTGAAAAACAACCAAAAGTCTTGTTCATTTATGCAAGAGGTGCTGCAACATTATTAGTAGCTGGAGACGAGACTCCTGTAAACAATGTGATTTCATTAGCAGGAGGAATTAATGCTGTAACTGAATTCAAGGATTTCAAACCTCTTACACCAGAGTCATTATTGAATAGCAACCCTGACTATATCTTAATGTTTACAACAGGTTTAGAAAGTATGGGAGGCATTGACGGAGTTCTTAAAATAGATGGTATTAACCAAACTAATGCAGGTAAAAACAGAAAAGTTATCGCAATGGATGGTCAATTATTAGCCGGTTTTGGTCCAAGAGTTGGTCAAGCAGCAAAAGAATTAAATCACTTATTATCAGAATAATAAAATGCAGAAAAAACTCTCATTTTACGTTATTTGCCTAATTACAATACTTGTACTCATAGCAATAGCGTCTATTTTCATAGGAGTTTACCAATTTGAAGAGGGAGCTTTTCAAACTATTTACAAAATTCTATTTACACAAGAAGCAGTAAAAGCAAGTGATTATTACGTCTTTTTTGACGTGAGATTACCACGAGTACTAATGGCTATATTAACTGGAGCAGGTCTTTCCCTTGCGGGGACCTGTTTACAGGGAATGTTTAAAAACCCTTTGGCTTCACCTGATTTAATTGGTATTACAGCAGGATCAGTCTTATTCGCAGCGGTTACCATTGTCTTAGGTAGTTATGTCAAAGCAATTGTGCCTGAAGTTATTCACTACTCTCTTTTAAGCATTATGAGCTTTATTGGAGCAATGGTTACAATGACGTTTGTATATAAAATGTCAACACAAGCAGGAAAAACAAACGTTAGTATATTGTTGCTCTCAGGTGTTGCAATTACAGCATTAACAGGTGCTGCAACTGGACTACTTACCTATGTATCCGACGAAGAAGAACTGAGAAACTTAACGTTTTGGACACTTGGTAGTTTGGCTGGTGCAACGTGGACTAAAGTAGCTATCCTTGGTATTGTCATCCTTGGTGCACTTATTTTCTTAATAAACAAAGGAAAGGCTTTAAATGCAATGATGCTTGGAGAAAGAGATGCCTCACATTTAGGAATCCCAGTAGAAACCATCAAAAAGCGCATCGTTTTACTATCTGCTTTAATGGTAGGAACAGCAGTTGCATTTACAGGAACTATCGGTTTTGTGGGATTAATTGTACCCTATATCTTGCGATTAATCTTTAAATCGAACTACTATTTCATCCTGCCACTATCTACTGTTTGTGGTAGTATACTATTATTAGTTGCTGATACAGTAAGCAGAACCATCGTTCCTCCGTCAGAAGTTCCAATCGGAATATTGACATCTATTATGGGAGCACCGGTATTTATTGCCATTTTAATCCGATTCAAAAAATCTTTATAAGTATGATTGAAGCACAAAAAGTCAACTATAAGTCTAAAGAAAACTATATCATAAACAACATAGATTTCGACTGTCAAGCAGGAGAATTTATTGCTATACTTGGACCGAATGGAGCTGGTAAATCTACATTTTTAAGTGTCTTAGCAGACGAATTACACGAGAAGGGCAATAAGATTTTATTGAAGTCTTGCGATTATACCAAATGGTGTAAAAAAGAACTTCCAAAGCATAAAGCGAAATTCTCTCAACATCACAATGGCGATATCCCACTAAATGTAGAGGATGTTGTTATGATGGGAAGATATCCTTACTTTGACCATATCCCCACTGAAAACGACAAAAAAGCAATTCAAGATAGTATGGAATGCATAGATATTTGTCCACTGAAAGAACGAGAGTACAATCACTTATCAGGAGGAGAAAAACAACGTGTACACTTGGCAAGAGTATTATCACAATTGACCAATGACATCGAAAACAAACTGTTATTTTTAGATGAGCCCTTAAACAACTTAGATGTTCTCCACCAGCACAAAATTTTAGACTTAATCAAGTCTTTTACAGCAAAAGGAAACACAGCCATAGTTGTTATACACGACCTAAATTTAGCTGCTCAATTTGCAGATAAAATATTACTTTTAGAAAAAGGGAAGAAAGTTATATACGATACACCTCAGAATGTTTTAACACAAGAAATCATCACAAAAGTTTACAACTTTCCTTGTATCGTTACTCAAAACCCTGTCAACAATAACCCGCTAATTATATTTGGCGTTTAAAAAACAACAACAATGAACACAGAAACACTTACATTAAAACAACGTTGGGATGCTTTAAAAGCAGAAAATCCAACTATGAGAATACGCAATGCTGCTCAAGCATTGAAAGCAAGTGAAATGGAATTATTAGCAACACAAGTGGGTGACACAGTTACCCGTTTACAACCTTCTTTTGTTGAAATTTTATCAGAAGTTGAAACACTTGGAAAAGTAATGGCTTTAACGCGTAATGACGAATGTGTACACGAGCGAAAAGGAGTTTATAGCAATCCAGACTTTTCATCACCACACGCTGGATTATTTGTAAACCCTGATATTGATTTAAGAATATTCTTAAGCCATTGGAAAAAGGCTTTTGCTGTAGTAGAACAAGCAGGAGATAAACCAAGAAAGAGTTTACAATTCTTTGGAAAAGATGGAGAAGCAATTCACAAAATATATCTTGTACCTCAAAGTAATGATGAGGCATTTGACGCTTTAGTTTCAAAATACAAATCAGACGACCAAAGTACAGTTGAAACAACAGAAGCTTATATTCCAAGTTTAGACGAACGTTTAGATGAAGAAATAGACGTAGAAGGATTCCGCCAAGGTTGGAAAGACTTAAAAGACACACACGACTTTTATATGTTGTTGAGAAAATACAATGTAACAAGAACACAAGCATTGCGTTTAGCTCCTGATGCTTACTATGCTAAGCAAATTTCAAAAGAAGCAATTGTTACAATGTTAGAAACGGCTTCAGTAAAAGAATTGCCAATTATGGTGTTTGTAGGAAACAGAGGAAACATCCAAATCCACACAGGACCAGTGAAACGCACAATGTGGCATCAACAATGGTACAATGTTTTAGATCCAGATTTCAATATGCACTTAGATATGGACAAAATCAACCAAGTTTGGGTAGTAAGAAAACCAACGGAAGACGGTATTGTTACATCAATTGAAGTCTTCAACGAAATTGGAGAAATCATTGTTCAATTCTTTGGAAAAAGAAAGCCAGGAATACCAGAATTAGAAGAATGGAGAGAAATAATCTCATCTTTAGAATAATTAAAAAAAGCAGAAGTTATCCTTCTGCTTTTTTTATTTCGAGTAGTTACTCGACTAAAAACAGGAAAATCAAACAATGAAAAAAACACAAAAGCAATCCCTAAAATTTAAGAATACCAAAAAAATATTGGTACAATAAATAAATAAAAAACAGCCTAACTAAGACAGCCTGCTTAAAATTGATAATCACAAAAAAAACAATAACTTTAGTTATCAAACATTTGTTGATAACTATTCTTCTTCAATAAATAAAAATACTTGAAATCAATGTCTTATTAGTTTAAATTAGCATAGCTAACTTAGTCGCTTTTAGGGCTTAAAACATCGCAATATTTACTATATTAGTGCTTTACTACTTCACAGTATTTGATGTTTTTAGCCAATTACAAGGCACTAATAGTATTAACCTCAATAAAAATTAAGCTATGTCTATTTTTGATAAAAGAGTTAACTACAAACCATTTGAGTACCCAGGAATCTACCAATTTACTGAAGCAATTAACAAATCCTTTTGGGTACATAGTGAAGTGGACTTCACTGCAGACACACAAGATTTTCACTCTCACTTAACAAGAGAAGAGCAACTTGCTATTAAAAACAGTTTACTGGCTATTGCACAAATCGAAGTTGCTGTTAAAACCTTTTGGGGTAACTTATATCAACATTTCCCTAAACCAGAATTTAACGGTTTAGGAAGTACATTTGCTGAATGCGAATTCAGACATTCAGAAGCTTATTCAAGACTATTAGACGTACTTGGTTACAATGATGAATTTGAAAATTTATTGACGGTTCCTGTTATTAAAGAACGCGTTGAATACTTATCTTCTGTATTAGAGAACTCAAGTAATCAAACTGACCGTAAAAAGTATATTGTATCTCTTATTCTATTCTCTTTATTGATTGAAAACGTTTCTTTATTTAGTCAATTTGCAATCATTTTATCTTTTACAAGATTCAAAGGGTATATGAAAAACGTTAGTAATATCATCGCTTGGACTTCTGTAGATGAACAAGTACACGCTAACGCAGGAATCTATATTATTAATATCGTTAAAAAAGAGTTTCCAGATTTCTTTGACGAAGAACTTATCAACCACGTAAACGAGGTAATTGAGAAGTCAATTAATATTGAAAGCAAAATCTTGGATTGGATCTTTGAAGCAGGAGATATTGAAACAGTAAATAAGCACGATCTATTAAACTTTATGAAGTTTAGAGTTGACGAAAGTATGGAGAAAATTGGCTTGAAAAAAGTGTATAATATTTCATCAGAACAATATAACCCTATGGCTTGGTTCGAAGAAGAAGTATTTGCTAATAGCTTAGATGATTTCTTTGCTAAAAGACCTGTAGAATACACTAAACACGACAAGAGCTTTACTGCTGACGATTTATTCTAAATCGCTATTTCAAAAGCCTATTAAAACTAAAAAAAAAGAAAAAAGATACTATGAATAATTTTTCACTACCATTAATCTCTGAAGATAATCCAAACACTTGTGAAAAACTGTGGTGGAAGAACTCAGAAAGTGAGCAAATTCTAAACAGAGGTTACCTATTAAAAGGTGAAACTGTAGAAGGAGCAATCGACAGAATTTCAACTGCTGCTGCAAAAAGATTATACAAACCAGAATTAAAAGAGTCATTTCAAGAAATGATTGAAAGAGGATGGATGAGTTTAAGCTCTCCTATCTGGGCTAATATGGGAACAGAAAGAGGATTGCCTATTTCTTGTTTTAACGTACACGTGCCGGATAGTATAGAAGGAATTACTCATAAATTAGGTGAGGTAATTATGCAGACAAAGATTGGTGGTGGAACATCAGGATATTTTGGTAATCTAAGAGAAAGAGGAAGTGCTGTAACAGATAATGGTAAAAGTAGTGGAGCTGTTAGCTTTATGAAGTTATTTGATACTGCAATGGACACTATTTCTCAAGGAGGTGTTAGAAGAGGTGCTTTTGCAGCTTATTTAGATATTGACCACCCTGATTGTGAAGAATTTATTCAAATTAAAAATATTGGTAACCCTATTCAAAACCTATTTACAGGTGTTTCTATTCCAGATTACTGGATGCAAGAAATGATTGACGGGGATAGAGAAAAACGCCAACTATGGGCTAAAGTATTGGAAAGTCGTCAACAAAAAGGATTGCCTTACTTATTCTTCTCTGACAATGTAAACGGACATAAACCTCAGGTGTACAAAGACCTTAATATGCGTATTAATGCAAGTAACTTATGTTCTGAGATTATGTTACCTTCTTCTATGGATGAATCATTCATATGTTGTTTATCTTCTATGAACTTAGAGTTATATGACGAGTGGAAAGACACAGAAGCTGTTAAATTAGCAATCTTCTTCTTAGATGCTGTATTACAAGAATTCATAGAAAAAACAGAAGGAAACTACTACTTAGCCTCAGCAAACCGCTTTGCTAAGCGTCATAGAGCTTTAGGTTTAGGAGTTTTAGGATGGCATTCATACTTACAAAAGAATATGATTCCATTTGAAGGATTACAAGCTAAAATGATTACTAATCAAATCTTTGCTGACATTAGTAGCAAAGCTGATAAAGCAACACAAGACTTAGCGCGTATCTATGGTGAACCTGAAATATTAAAAGGATACGGTAGAAGAAATACAACCACTATGGCTATTGCTCCTACTACTTCATCATCTGCTATCTTAGGTCAAACATCTCCTGGTATCGAACCATTTAGTAGTAATTACTATAAAGCAGGTTTATCTAAAGGTAACTTTATGCGTAAAAACAAATACCTTAAAATGCTTTTAGAGGCTAAGGGAATGGACAATGAAGAAACGTGGAGAAACATTATGTTAAGCGGAGGAAGTGTTCAACAACTTGAAGGCTTAACTGATGAAGAAAAAGCTGTATTCAAAACATTCAAAGAGATCAGCCAGCTTGAGATTATTCAACAAGCAGCGATCAGACAGAAATACGTTGATCAATCACAAAGTTTGAACTTAAACATCCCTTCTGGTTTACCAATTAAAGATGTAAACAACCTTATGATTGAAGCATGGAAACTTGGAGTTAAAACATTGTACTACCAACGTAGTCAAAGTGTTTCTAAAGAAATGGTAACAAACTTAGTTTCTTGTAGCAGTTGCGAATCGTAATCACAAGAACTTAAAATACAAAAAAAGAGTGAACTATATAGTTCACTCTTTTTTTGCTCTAAAATCAAAAAGCTTTATATTTTATTCTCTTACCACTATAAACCAATACAAGCCATCTAAAGCAATTTCTATCAAAATACCACGTGAACTTTATTAAACTACAAAAACAGCCTTAAAGTCACTATAATTCAGTAATATCAACACATTACAAGCCAACTCACCTCCAATTACTGTTAATAGCGAAATAATTTATTCTAACTTATTTTCTTTTCATAAATAACTTTGGCACAATATCTGTAAATAGAAAACGCAACAACAAAATAACAAAATTTCTTTTTCATCAAAAGCCTAATTAGAGCCAATAATTAGGCTTTTACTTTTTAGTAAAGACATACAATAAAATATATATCATTCTTAGCCCAAACTAACACAAAAAAAGGGATTACTCAGTAGAGCAATCCCTTTTTACTATATGATAATTCTAAAGTTCTATTAGATATCAAATCCCATAGAAACACCAAGTTTACTTGCAATAACCTTAGCTACTTTAGATTTTAATTCTGGAATTTTTACAGACTCCATTACTTCATCTGTAAACGCGTACATCAATAAAGCTTTAGCTTCTTTTTTCGGAATACCACGTTGACGCATATAGAACATTGCATCCTCGTTTAACTGTCCGATTGTACATCCGTGAGAACACTTAACATCATCAGCAAAAATCTCTAACTGAGGTTTAGCATAAATATTAGCTTTCTCACTTAACAAAATGTTGTTACTCTTTTGGAAACCATCTGTTTTCTGAGCAATTTTATCAACGTAAATTTTACCGTTAAACACCCCTACAGAGTTACCATCATAAATACCTTTATAATTTTGGTGACTCTCACAGTTTGGTTGATTGTGAGAAACTAATGTATAATGGTCAACGTGTTGTTTACCATCAATCAATGTAATTCCTTTTAACGTACTATCAATACGCTCACCATCTTGGTAGAAATTAAGGTTGTTTCTTGTCAATTTACCTCCGAAAGAGAACGTATGAACAGAAACTCTACTTTCTTGTTTTTGTTTAACGAAAGTATTGTCAATTAACGTACCTGTTTCTAAGTCATTTTGCAACTTATAGAAATCAACAATAGCACGTTTATGCGCTACAATTTCAGTTACAGAGTTAGTAAACACGTTAGATTCAACGATACTTTGGTGTCTTTCTAAAATTTGCACGTGAGCATTTTCACCTACAACAACTAAGTTACGAGGTTGCACTAAAAGCGCTTGGTCTTCCACTGTAGATAAGTAAATAATCTCAATCGGTTTAGCAACCACTGTACTTTTAGGGATATTAATAAAAGCTCCTTCACTTGCAAAAGCAGTGTTTAAAGCAGTTAAACTATCCTCTTTATCAGCACAAGTATTGTAGAAAGAGTCGATAATCATTTTATACTTCGGCTTAGTAAAAGCAGAAGACATTAAACAAACATCAAGTCCATCGTGAGTAGTTGACGATAAATGAGAACTAAAGATTCCATTGATAAATACCAATTTGTATGTATCAGAATCACTTAAGAAATACTTCTTAACGTCTTTATATTCAACCGCTACTTCTTTTTTAGGAAAAACACTAAAATCATTCTTTAAAATAGAATTTAATGATGTGTACTTCCAAGCTTCCACTTTTTTAGTAGGGAAACCTTTATTTTCAAATGTCTTAAGACCTTCTAAACGGATATTGTGTAAACTTTCGTGTTCACTAAGTCCTTGTTCAAAAGCGACAAAAGACGATAATAATTTATCTTTAAGCTCCATAATTATTTCTTTGCAATTAGATTAAAATGATTGATTTATAAGATTCTATTGAGACTATTTCCCTAAAGATTCTTTAATCCAATCGTATCCTTTTTCTTCTAATTCCAATGCTAATTCTTTACCTCCTGTTTTCACAATTTTACCATCGTATAAAACGTGTACATAGTCAGGAACGATATAATCTAATAAACGTTGGTAGTGCGTAATTAAAACAACAGCGTTGTCTTCGCTTTTCAACTTGTTAACTCCATTAGCAACGATACGTAAAGCATCAATATCCAATCCTGAGTCAGTCTCATCAAGGATAGCTAATTTTGGCTCTAACATAGCCATTTGGAAAATCTCATTACGTTTTTTCTCACCACCAGAGAAACCTTCATTAAGAGAACGCGACAAGAATTTTCTGTCGATTTCTAATAACTCAGCTTTTTCTTTGATTTTTTTCAACATTTCACTTGCAGGCATCTCTTCAAGACCTTGAGCCTTTCTTGATTCGTTGATAGCCGTTTTCATAAAGTTTGTCACAGAAACTCCAGGAATCTCAACTGGGTATTGGAAAGACAAGAAAACACCTTTATGAGCTCTTTCTTCTGGCCCTAATTCGTTTAACTCTTCTCCTTCTAAAATAATTTCACCTTCCGTTACTTCGAAAGCTTCATTACCAGTAATTACAGAAGATAAAGTACTCTTACCAGCACCGTTAGGTCCCATAATAGCGTGTACTTCACCAGCTTTAACTTCTAAATTAATTCCTTTTAATATTTCTTTATCTTCAACACTTGCGTGTAAATTTTTTATCTGTAACATAAAATTGTCTTTTTAAAATTTTGAGGGTTTGTAAACTAAGTTGAACTAAGAATCTAACATCTTAACCAACACTTCCTTCTAATGAAATCTCCAATAATTTTTGTGCTTCCACAGCAAACTCCATTGGCAATTTATTTAAAACTTCTTTAGAGAAACCATTAACGATTAAAGCGATAGCCTTCTCTGTAGGAATACCACGTTGGTTACAGTAGAAAATTTGATCTTCACCAATTTTACTTGTTGTAGCCTCGTGCTCAATTTGAGCAGTAGTATTCTTAGCTTCAATGTAAGGGAAAGTATGAGCACCACATTCGTTACCCATTAACAATGAATCACATTGAGAGAAGTTTCTTGCGTTCTCAGCTCTTGGTCCCATATGAACCAATCCTCTATAACTATTTTGTGATTTACCAGCAGAAATACCTTTAGAAATAATCGTTGATTTCGTATTCTTACCTAAGTGAATCATTTTAGTACCTGTATCCGCTTGTTGGAAGTTATTCGTTACTGCGATTGAGTAGAACTCACCAACAGAATTATCTCCTTTTAAAACACAAGAAGGATATTTCCAAGTAACAGCAGAACCTGTTTCAACCTGAGTCCAAGAAATTTTTGCATTCTTCTCACAAAGACCTCTTTTCGTCACAAAGTTGAATACCCCACCTTTACCTTCACTGTCTCCAGGGAACCAGTTTTGAACAGTAGAATATTTAATTTCAGCATCATCCATTGCGATTAACTCAACAACAGCAGCGTGTAATTGGTTTTCATCACGAGATGGAGCAGTACATCCCTCTAAATAAGAAACATAACTTCCTTCATCAGCAATTACTAACGTTCTTTCGAACTGACCAGTACCTGCTTGGTTAATACGGAAATACGTAGATAACTCCATCGGACAACGAACACCCTTAGGAATATAACAGAAAGAACCATCTGAGAATACAGCAGAGTTTAATGCTGCATAGAAGTTATCTGTTTGAGGCACTACAGACCCTAAATATTTTTTAACTAACTCAGGGTGGTTTCTAATCGCTTCAGAAATTGAACAGAAAATAATACCACGCTCAGCCAAAGTTTCTTTAAAAGTAGTTGCTACAGAAACAGAGTCCATAACAATATCCATTGCCACACCAGACAATCTTTTTTGTTCATCTAAAGAGATACCAAGTTTTGCAAACGTTGCTAATAACTCAGGGTCTACTTCGTCTAAACTTTTATATTGATCTTTTTTCTTTGGTGCAGAATAATAAGAAATAGCCTGAAAATCAGGTTTAGTATATCTTACATTCGCCCATTCTGGTTCAACCATTTCCTTCCAAATACGGAAAGCCTCTAAACGCCATTCAGTCATCCATTCAGGCTCTTCTTTCTTTGCAGAAATAGCTCTAACAATATCTTCATTTAAACCAATAGGAAATGTCTCTGATTCTATATCAGTATAAAAACCATACTCATACTCCTTGGTTTCTAATTCTTTCTTTAAATCTTCTTCTGTATACTTACTCATATATTTTACTTAAAAGCAAATACGGTGTCGTACGCTTCTTTAATTTTAACTAATTATCAAAAAGGAAGAAAAACGAAATAAATCCCGCTTTTCTACCATGAGTCTTATAATGAAAAACTTTCACCACAACCACAAGTTCTACTTGCGTTAGGATTGTTGAAATAGAATCCTTTTCCATTCAATCCTCCTGAATATTCTAAAGTAGTTCCTACAAGATATAAAAAGCTCTTTTTGTCAACAGCGATTTTCACACCATTATCTTCGAAAACTTTATCATCTTCACCAACTTCGCGATCAAAATTTAATTGATAAGAAAGTCCGGAACATCCTCCACTTGTCACCCCTACGCGAACATAATCCACTGTAGAATCAAACCCTTCATCTTCCATCAGAAGGGCGACGCGTTTACTCGCTATATCTGAAACCTTTATCATACCTTTTTTTAAAATAGATTAGTTCTAAATGTAAGATGCAAAGGTATTATAAAAAAACGGTTTCTAATAGTAACTAACATATTTATAACGATTAGAAGTTTAAATACTAATATCAATAAAAACTATAGTTTGAACCCTGTTTTAATTATTTATTCCTAAGTCATTTAGTAAAAAAACTACTAAAAACGGAACGCTAAAAACAGACATAAAAAACTACTTTCACTCCCTTTTAGTCTTAAAACTACTAAAAACGCTATTTCTTATTAATTCAAATTAATGAAAATAAGCCCCTATTAAAACCAACTTACTATAAAACAATATTTTACATCGTTTAAAGGCAACTAATCCAACTATAAAATTCGGACTTTATTCCTTTAAAGACAAATGAAATACTGAAAAAAAAAACAACTCTTTGCTTTAGTATATCATCATCAAAAGGTAGTTTTAAAATCTTGACCCGTCCTAAAATAACTGTACAGTTTTAAAACAGTTAAAAATGGAAAATAG
>NZ_JBBPHM010000018.1:0-73111 GCF_038039755.1 Myroides sp. C1519 | reverse complement strand
CAGTACAAAACAGGATTATCAACTATAGCTGTACAGCTATAGTAGGACGAGACAAATTTTTTACATATCATTTAAATAGTATTTGTATAGTGTATGTATACTCTATGTATAGTGCTTGTATACTTTCTATGTAAAAATATACAAGCAGTGTAGAAGCACTACACATAAAATATACAAACACCAAAAATAACATTAACAAAAAATAGTTAATCGATCAAGATAACTCCACCTATACGATCAAAGAGTATAAAATAAAAAGGCAAAAAAAGAGCCCTTGGTGTTTTACCAAGGGCTCTTCTGATATAATAGTTGACTGATACTATCCTACTAAATTGATAATCTTACCAGGAACAATAATAATCTTTTTAGGTTCTCTTCCTCCTAATTGCGCAATAGTTCTTTCGTCTGCTAATACAGCTTCTTGAATTTGCTCTTGTGTTAAGTCTAAAGGCAATTCAATTTTGAAACGCATTTTTCCGTTAAATGAAACTGGATACTCTTTAGAACTCTCAACTAAAAATTCTGGTTTAAATATTGGAAACTCCGCTTCTGAAACAGAAGTTGTATTTCCTAACATTGACCATAACTCTTCTGCAATATGAGGTGCATAAGGAGCTACTAAAACAGCTAATGGCTCAAGAATAGCTTTGTGGTGACATTTTTGTTGAGACAATTCGTTCACACAAATCATAAACTGAGAAACAGATGTATTAAATGAGAAGTTCTCAATATCTTCTGTTACCTTTTTAATTGTTTTGTGTAATGATTTAAGCATATCTGCACTTGGTGCTTCATCTACTATCACTACTCCATTGTCATCTGCATATAATCTCCATAATTTTTTCAAGAATCCTGCAACTCCAGAAATACCAGCAGTATTCCAAGGTTTAGCTTGCTCTAATGGTCCTAAGAACATTTCATACAAACGCAATGTATCTGCTCCATATTCGTTACAAATATCATCTGGATTTACAACATTATAGTACGACTTAGACATCTTTTCTACCTCATGCCCAACGATATATTTACCGTTTTCATTTAAAATAAACTCAGCATTTGCATAGTCTGGACGCCATTGTTTAAATCCTTCTGTATCTAATTCAGATGAAGAGTTAACTAATCCTACGTAAGCGTATAATTGTTGAACTTTCTCATCTTTAATCATATCCTTAGAGATAAAAGTATTTGTTCCATCAATGCGGTAAACAAAAGCAGAAGTACCTAAAATCATCCCTTGGTTAATCATTTTCTTAAATGGTTCTTCAGTTGGTGCAACACCAATATCTTTTAAGAACTTATTCCAGAAACGGCTATACAACAAGTGTCCTGTTGCGTGTTCGCTACCACCAATATATAAGTCAACATTTTGCCAGTATTTCAATGCTTCTGCTGATGCAATATCTTCTGTATTTGAAGGATCCATATAACGCATCCAATACCACGAAGAACCAGCCCAACCTGGCATTGTATTTAATTCTAATGGGAAAATTGTTTTCTCATCAATTAAAGAGTTGTCTACTACTTTATTATTTACAGTATCCCAAGCCCAAACATTTGCATTTCCTAATGGTGGTTGACCATCTTCTGTTGGCAAATACTTTTCAACCTCAGGTAAAACGATTGGCAAATGTTTATTGTCAATCATCTTAGGCAATCCATTTACATAGTAAACAGGGAATGGCTCTCCCCAATAACGTTGACGAGAGAAAACAGCATCGCGTAAACGGTAATTCGTTTTCCCAGCTCCTTTTCCTAATTCTTCTAAAGCAGCAATCGCTTTTGCAGTTGCTTCTTTATACCCTAATCCATTTAAGAAATCAGAGTTTTCAAGTACAAATCCTTCTTTTTCAGCAAATGCTTCTTCAGAAATGTCTTGATTAAATATATTTTTAATTGGAATATTGAAGTGTTTTGCAAAAGCATAATCACGACTATCTCCAGCAGGAACAGCCATAACAGCACCTGTACCATAACCAGCTAATACGTAATCACCAATCCAAATTTCAATTGGTTCTTTTGTAAAAGGATGTTCTGCATACGCCCCTGTAAACACACCAGAAATTGTCTTAACATCAGCCATACGATCGCGCTCACTTCGTTTTGAAGTTGCTTCAACATATGCCTCAACTTGTGCTTTTTGCTCTGCTGTAGTAATTTTCATCACTAAATCGTGCTCTGGCGCTAAAGTCATAAAACTTACACCAAATACAGTGTCAGGACGAGTTGTAAACACCTCTATTGTATCTTCTCCTTCCTTTAAGTTAAAAGTAATTGAAGCTCCAACAGATTTACCAATCCAATTACGTTGACTTTCTTTAATACTCTCAGTCCAATCCAACGTGTCTAATCCTTGCAATAAACGTTCAGCATAAGCAGAAATACGCATACTCCACTGCTTCATTTTCTTACGTACTACAGGATGTCCACCACGTTCAGATAAACCATCTTTTATTTCGTCATTAGCTAAAACAGTACCTAAAGCTGGACACCAGTTTACTTCTGTTTCTGCTAAATACGTTAATCTATATTGTAAAAGCACAGTTTCTTTTTCATCTGCAGAAAATGCGTTCCACTCTTCAGCTGAAAACGCAGTAATATTATCTGCACATACTGCCTCTACATTTGCATTACCTTCTTTCTCAAAAATAGCAACCAAAGACGCAATAGCCTCAGCTTTATCTGTAGCTTTATTGTACCAAGAGTTAAACAATTGGATAAAAATCCATTGTGTATGCTTGTAATAATCAGCATTTGATGTACGTACTTCACGACTCCAATCAAAAGAAAAACCAATTTTATCAAGCTGTTCTCTATAACGAGCAATGTTAACTTCTGTTGTCACTGCAGGATGTTGTCCAGTTTGAATAGCATATTGCTCTGCAGGTAAACCAAAACTATCATAACCTTGTGGGTGTAATACATTAAACCCTTTATGACGTTTGTAACGAGCAAAAATATCCGATGCTATATACCCAAGAGGGTGTCCTACGTGTAGTCCTGCTCCAGATGGATAAGGAAACATATCTAACACATAATACTTCGGCTTGTCTGATTCATTTTCAGTTTTGAAAGTTTGATTTTCTCTCCAAATTTTTTGCCACTTAGCTTCAATTTCGTTTGGATTATATTTCATACTATTTAAATATATATTCTATTCAACAATCTCATTTAGTGCTCCGATTATACGAAAAACCACGTCAATTCACGCAAAAATAAACTATATTTATAACAATTAGAAAACTTTAATCGTTATTGTCTTAATAAAAACATTTTTGTTTGCTATTTTTACGCACTTAAATTCTAATCTATGGCTAGTTCGTACGAAAAATACCAAAAACGAAAATTACTTTCGTCTTATTTTTCAGTCATTCTCAGTATTTTCTTGGTTCTCTTTTTATTAGGGAGCCTAAGTTTATTCGTAATTAACTCTAAAAAAATCTCCGATAATTTTAGAGAAAACATTCCTATGACAATATTTTTTGAGTCAAATACAGCTAAAGCTGACTTAGATAAGTTTGACAACAAACTTTCTACAGTGGAATATGTAAAAGATTACACCTTTGTTTCTAAAGAAGAAGCAGCTATTAGTCACAAAGAAACTCTTGGTGAAGACTTTGTTGAATTCTTAGGATTCAACCCTTTACAAGATTCTTTCGACTTACACCTAAAAGGTGATTACGTTGTAAAAGACAGTATAGAAAACATAATCAAAGAATTACAGACTACTAAATCTGTAAGTGATATTACTTATGACAAACAATTGGTCGATCTTGTAAATGACAATATCAAAAAAATCACTAATTGGGTTTTAATTGCTGCTGGAATATTAACTATTATCTCAATGTTATTAATAAACAGCTCGCTGAGATTATTAATTTTTTCAAGTAGATTTACTATCAAAACTATGCAAATGGTTGGAGCAACAAAACGCTTCATCAGAAGACCTTTTATTTGGCATAGTATGAAACTTGGTTTCATAGGTTCTATATTAGCTATTGGAGCTATTGTAGGACTAACATTTTATGTTGACAATAAATTCCCGGATTTAAATATTAACCCTACTGAAGATTATATTCCTCTTGTAGTTGTAGGACTTGGTATTCTTATTTTAGGTACTATTATCACAAGTATTAGTACATTTTTTGCAACACAAAGATTCTTGAATCTTAAATCAGATGAACTTTATTAATTATGAAAGATCAAAATAATAACATTGCCCTTTTTTCTAAAAAGAACTATACTATGCTAATTATTAGCTTAATAGTAATTGCTTTGAGTTTTGTATTGATGGCAGGTGCAGCAAATGATGACCCTACTCAATTTAATGAAGACATCTACAGCTTTAGACGTATTCACCTTGCTCCAACCGTTTTTTTCATAGGAATTGGACTTGCTGTTTACTCAATTTTCAAAAAAGAAAACAAATAATTATAATAACTTTAAATGGATTTATTACAAGCCATTCTCCTTGCAATTGTAGAGGGGTTAACAGAATACTTACCAGTTTCTTCAACAGCTCATATGATTTTCGTAAGTTCTTATTACGAAATACAAAATGACGATTTCGTTAAACTATTTCAAACAGCTATCCAATTCGGAGCAATTCTTGCCGTAGTCGCATTGTACTGGAAGAAGTTTTTTGATTTCACTAAACTTAATTTCTATGTAAAATTAGTGTGTGCTGTAATTCCTGCACTTGTTTTAGGAAAGCTATTAGATGAAAAAATTGACGCAGTTTTAGGGGAGACTATTTACATTGCATATAT
The DNA here is from genome assembly GCF_038039755.1 of Myroides sp. C1519. Classification (NCBI taxonomy): domain Bacteria; kingdom Pseudomonadati; phylum Bacteroidota; class Flavobacteriia; order Flavobacteriales; family Flavobacteriaceae; genus Myroides; species Myroides sp. C1519. The sequence goes on along the minus strand of NZ_JBBPHM010000018.1, from coordinate 68,345 downwards.
GCTAATCTTTGGAGGATTTGTCTTGTTATTTATTGACAAATATTTCAAAAACCCTAAAACAGTTAAAGAAGAGGATATTACTATAAAACAAGCTATTGCGATTGGTTTTTGGCAATGTTTAGCGATGATGCCAGGAACAAGTAGATCGGCTGCTTCTATCATTGGAGGAATGCAACAAGGACTTTCTCGTCAAGTTGCCGCAGAGTTTTCTTTCTTTTTAGCAGTACCAACAATGCTTGCTGTTACAGTTTATTCAATTGCTCTAAAAAAATACGAATCTGGTAAAATCGGATATGAGTTATTATTAGAACATCCAGACAATATGAAATTGTTTTTACTTGGAAATGTAATCGCTTTTGTTGTTTCTATATTTGCTATTAAATTCTTCATTGGAATTATTAAAAAATATGGTTTTAAACCTTGGGGATACTACCGTATTGTAGCAGGAGTTATTTTATTAATCTATTTTGGTTATTTAAAACAATAATGATAAACTATACCGCAGAAGCATTTCAAAACGGACAAATTTTATTGGTAGACAAACCATTAAATTGGTCTTCTTTTCAAGCAGTTAACAAAATAAAATGGTTGCTTAAAAAGAACTATGGATTAAAAAAGATAAAAGTAGGTCACGCTGGTACGTTAGATCCTTTAGCAACAGGCTTATTGATTGTTTGTACAGGAAAAGCTACTAAGCAAATATCTGAATTACAAGGACAGATTAAAGAATATACAGGTACAATTACTCTTGGAGGAACAACACCTTCTTATGACCTTGAAACAGAAATAGACAAACACTATCCAACGGAGCATATTACGCCCGAACTTTTAGAAGAAGCAAGGGTATCTTTTTTAGGTGAAATACAGCAAAGACCTCCTATTTTTTCTGCTTTGAAAAAAGATGGTAAAAGGCTTTATGAACACGCAAGAAAAGGGGAAGAAGTAGAGATTCCAACAAGACCAATCACTATTGAAGACTTTGAACTTACTGGTCAAACACTACCTAATATTGATTTTAGAGTAGTTTGTTCTAAAGGAACATATATTCGTTCCCTTGCTTATGATTTTGGTTTAAAACTAAATTCAGGAGCACACTTAACTGCGTTAAGAAGAACAAAAATTGGAGATTACGACATCGTTAATTCTGTTAGTTTAGAAGAATTTGAAGCAGAAGCTGAAAAGAATTCTATCGAACAAAACCAATAATAAAAAAGGCTATTTCTCAATGAGAAATAGCCTTTTTAGCTTTCTATTACCTACTCTTCTTTACTCATAAATAATAATTGATAAACATTTCCATTATTATCTACTCCTTCAACTCCACCTTCTAAAGAGCGTTTTACATCTATATAAATTTCTTTTGTATTATCGCTACATATTCTACCTGCTCCAACATCTCCTTTTAATGCTATTTTACCTCTATAGGTATTCCCTTCGTTATCTACACCTTCTACCGTATAAATTTTTCTTTCTTTAACTATATCTTTATCAACACCATTAGGTGTCTGCCCTTGTTCCGTCAAAGAAACCTCTCCCTTCTCTGTATCAGAATGTTCTTTACAACTCACTAAAAAAACCATACAGATACACAAAAAACATCTAAATAGCTGAAATACTTTGTTTTCCATATCAAGTTTTTCCTTGTTTTTATTTTATTTGACTAAACTAAGTATAATAAATAGGAAAAAAACAAAATAAAAAGCGAACTCCCATATATTTTGAGTAAACTCTTCATTATTCCATTAGAAATTACTTGACTATAAATACTGTTACCCCTATCTTCGTCAACAACAAAATATTTATTATGAAAAAAATAATAGTATTAATCCTACTAATTTCTAATTGTGTTTGGGCACAGAAAACTACTTTTAAAGAAGGTGATTTTATTTTTCAAAATATAAATTGCGGACCTCTATGTGAAGCCATTAATGAAGTTACTTTTGGTTATAATGACATTAACTTTAATCACATAGGTATGGTTATTAATTACGATAATAAATTACAGGTCATAGAGGCAACTTGGCCTAAAGTAGCCATCACACCTTTGGAAGACTTCTTATCAAAAACACCTAACACAATGTATTTAGGAAGACTATTACCAGAATACACAGACCTTATAACAGAAGCTAAAAATTTTGCAATCAAACAGGTAGGTATTCCTTATGACGTTAATTATTTAATGGATAATGAGAAATATTATTGTTCTGAATTAATCTATGACGCATTTAAATATGCTAATGAAGATAAAGAGTTTTTTAAACTTTATCCGATGACTTATAAATCAAAAACAACAGGAGAGTTTTTCCCAGAATGGTTAAGTTATTTTGAAAAACTTGGACAAGAAGTCCCAGAAAACTTATTAGGCTGTAACCCAGCAGGATTATCTTTATCAAAAAAAATCACTATTGTAGGAGCAATCGTACAATAGTGATTTTTTAAAATATTATTTATCAAGAGACAACATTAATTCAACTACTTCGTTTTGAACCTCTTGTCCTTTGTTCTTTGTGTACCATTTTTGAAGCTCTACAGCCCCTGTTTGATCAAAGCTACCGTGCTCTGCTTTGTAATCAGCAACCAATTTTGTAGCACCTGCTGGACGTGGTCCCCAATCACCTAAAACTTTTAATGTATCAGCTTCAACGATAACTAATTTAGGAATTGATCTTCCTCCATTGGTTAAAAACTGATCCATTAATTCTAAGTTCTGATCTCGGAAAACAATCTTCATTTCTACTTTATCTGTTACTTCCGCCATTTTATTTAACATTGGTACAGACTGAGCAGCATCACCACACCAGCTTTCAGAAATTACAATCCAAATATACTTTTTAGTTAAATTTTTCAGACTCGTTGTCGCTTCCTCTGAAACCTTTAATGTTTTATCTAATCGATGTAACCTTGCCTCATTCAACTCAGCGTAAGCCATATAATCATCTTTTATATTTAACGCAGCCTTATCATTTTGTAATGCATTAGTTACAAACTCACGAAAAGCAGAATAAGTTAAACTATTATCTAACGTTTTTTGTTCGATATGTCCCATTTTATGTAAATTTATTGTTCGTTTCTATCAAAGATACTATTTTAAAACCAAAATACCATTTACACGATGAATACAAAATCTATAGGCTTATCTTTATCAGGAGGAGGATTTAAAGGAATTGCTCATGCAGGGGTATTACAGTATTTAAAAGAAAAAAACATTACACCAACTGCAATCTCTGGAACGAGTGCTGGATCAATTGTAGCAACCCTATACGCCTCTGGTATTAATCCAGAAGAAATATTACATTTATTCAAGTCTGTCAACATTTTTAACTGGCAACATTTTACCTTAAAAAAAGCTGGTATAATGGATGTGAATACTTTTGACAAATACATCAAAAAGGCTTTTGAAGACAAAACATTACAAGATTTAAATATTCCAGTTTATATTAATGCTACCAATATAGCTACTGGGAAAATCCATTTCTTTGAACCCAATACAAGAATTGTAGATGCTGTATTAGCTTCAAGTGCATTTCCTGGAGTATTTTCACCTTACTTAATTGGCGATAATTTATATAGTGATGGCGGTATTTTAAACAACTTTCCAACTAAAGTTTTAAAAGACCAATGTGATTTTGTGATAGGCAGCAACGTATGTCCTATACAAACCGTTCCTCAATCTGACTTAACTACCATCCGTTCAATAACCTTCAGGGCTTACGATTTAATGACAGCAATGAGCAATATTGTACACGGGCGTATTTGTGATGTCTTAATAGAACCCGAAGAGTTAACATTATATTCCACATTTGAAAGAAATAAGAAGAAAATGGATGAGATGTTTGCTATTGGTTATCAAGAAGCTAAAAAATCATTTGAGAAGAATTCAGATATTTTCAAAAAAGCTATTTTATAGAAGTATATAATCTTTATATTTGCAAAACTTTAAAAAATTATCTTTCAATGAAGTACAAAAGAATTCTACTAAAATTAAGTGGAGAAGCATTAATGGGAGATCAACAGTATGGTATTGATCCTAAAAAATTAGCAGAATATGCTGCTGAAGTAAAAAAAGTTCACGATTTAGGTGTTGAAATTGCAATTGTAATTGGTGGAGGGAATATTTTTAGAGGTGTTGCTGGAGCAAATGTCGGAATGGACAGAGTGCAAGGTGATTACATGGGAATGCTTGCTACAATTATCAATGGTATGGCATTACAAGGTGCTTTAGAAGCAGCAGGAATGTTAACAAGACTGCAAACAGCTTTAAAAATTGAAGCAGTAGCAGAACCTTATATCAAAAGAAGAGCAGTTCGTCACTTAGAAAAAGGTAGAATTGTTATTTTTGGAGCTGGAACAGGAAATCCTTATTTTACTACTGATACAGCTGCAGTTTTAAGAGGTGTAGAAATCAATGCCGATGTTATTTTAAAAGGAACACGAGTTGATGGAGTTTATACTGCAGACCCAGAAAAAGATCCTACAGCAATTAAATTTGAAGAAATTACTTTCTCAGATGTATTAACAAAAGGATTAAACGTTATGGATACAACAGCATTTACATTGAGTAGAGAAAATGAACTACCAATTGTTGTATTTGATATGAACAAACAAGATAATTTATTAAAAGTTTGCAAAGGAGATGATTCAGTAGGAACTACTGTATCTGTAAACATTAAGTAATTTTATATTATGACTGAAGAATTAGAACTAATTATTGCGTCTGCAAAAGAGTCAATGGATAATACTGTTGCTCACTTAGAAAAATCTCTTTTAAACATTCGTGCTGGAAAAGCTTCACCACAAATGTTGGGATCTGTTTTTGTTGATTACTATGGATCACAAACTCCTCTTTCTCAAGTAGCAAATGTTAGTACTCCTGATGCCAGAACACTTTCAATTACTCCTTGGGAAAAAAATATGTTACAACCTATTGAAAAAGCAATTATGATTGCTAATTTAGGATTGAACCCAATGAATAATGGTGATAATATTATCATTAACGTTCCTGCATTAACGGAAGAAAGACGTAAAGATTTGGCTAAACAAGCAAAATCTGAATGTGAAGATGCAAAAATCGGTATTAGAAATGCTCGTAAAGACGCTAATAACGACATCAAAAAAGAAGAAAAAAATGGAACTTCTGAAGACATCTGTAAAGGTGCTGAAGAAAGAATTCAAAAATTAACTGATAACTTCGTTAAGAAGATAGAAGATATTCTATCTGCTAAAGAAGTAGAAATCATGACAGTTTAAAAAAAATCCGCAAGTATGCGGATTTTTTTTTATAATATATTCAATATCATCTTATCTGCTTTCTTTACGCTTTAACATTCTTACAACAAACTTATCACACTCATAATCAATAGTTTTTCATTATCTTTATAATCATACCGTTAAATTAAATACGGTTATTTAGTAACAAAAAAAGCTATAATTATGACGACAAAAATTTACTCCCCTGAAGAACTTCAAAAAATAGCCCCCGTTTTTGGACAACTTTCATTTGACAATCACGAACAAATTGTTTTTTGTCACGACAAAGATTCAGGATTAAAAGCAATTATTGGAATTCACAATACAACCCTTGGACCAGCACTTGGAGGAACCAGAATGTGGAATTATACTTCTGAATGGGAAGCTTTAAATGATGTTTTAAGGCTCTCAAGAGGAATGACTTATAAGTCTGCTATTTCAGGGCTTGATTTAGGTGGAGGAAAAGCTGTTATAATTGGAGATTCTAAAAAAGATAAAAGTCCAGAATTAATTAAAGCATTTGCTAATTATGTAAACTCCTTAGGTGGAAGATACATTACAGCAGAAGATGTAGGTACTACTACAGACGATATGGATTTAATTCACAGTATTACCCCACACGTGACTGGTATTTCACAAAGCCTTGGAGGATCAGGTAACCCTTCTCCTGTGACAGCTTATGGTGTTTTTATGGGATTAAAAGCTGCAGCACAATTTCAATTTGGTACAGATAATTTAAACGGTAAAAAAGTACTTGTTCAAGGTATAGGAAATGTAGGAGAAACTTTAGTAAAACATCTTGTTGAACACGGAGCATTAGTACAAATTACAGATATCAATCAAGAACGCGTAACTCAGATAGCAGAAAAATATAATGTACAACAATTCACTGGTGACGATATCTACAGTGCAGACGTAGACATTTATTCACCTTGTGCACTTGGTGCAACCATCAATGACGATACTATAGAAAAAATAAAAGCCAAAGTAATTGCTGGTGCTGCTAACAATCAATTAGCCGTAGAAGCAATACACGGAAAAAGGTTACAAGAAAGAGGTATTGTTTACGCTCCAGACTTTTTAATTAACGCAGGAGGAATTATAAATGTATTTGGTGAGATAGTTAAATACGATTTAAATGAAGCTCTAAGAAGAACCGAAAACATTTACAATACAACATTAGAAGTATTAAACTATGCAAAACAGCACGGATTAACTTCCCAACAAGCAGCTATGAAAAAGGCAGAGGAAAGATTAAACGCAAAAAAATAATAAATCCAAAAAAGGCTAACATCTGAAAAATGTTAGCCTTTTATTTATATCCCTCGACTTACTTTGTTTAAATTTAAGGCCTACCATTTCTATATAAACAAAGGACAATAACAAAGCACTTTTTTAAATAAGTACAATATCTAAGTAACTTTTACTCAATTCTATTTAAATCTTTCGCTATTCCCTCTATTTTGACCCCAATATCGCCTGAATTACAAAATTCACTATTCCATAATAGACAATATTTTACTAAATTTGCAGGTATTTTATAATATCCAAATCAAGACACTGATTACTAAAAATATAAATCACGATGAAACATACGAAAATTATCGATCTTTTAGGTGGTAAAGGTCTTCTACACGAAGTAAAAGCAAAGGGATGGGTAAAAACGTTTAGAAACAGCCAGTTTATAGCGTTAAATGATGGATCCACTATTAACAATATTCAATGTGTTGTTGATTTAGATAAGTTTCCTGCAGAACAATTAAAAAGAATTCACACAGGAGCAGCAATCTCAGTTAGAGGTACACTTGTAGAAAGTAGAGGAGCAGGACAAAACGTAGAAATTCAAGTTGAAAAACTTAAAATCTACGGAGAGGCAAATCCTGAAGAATATCCAATTCAACCTAAAAAACACTCTTTAGAATTTTTACGTGAAAATGCTCACTTAAGAATTAGAACGAATATGTTTGGTGCTATTATGCGTGTACGTAGTACTATTGCATATGCTGTACATAAATACTTCCAAGAGAATGGTTTCTTCTATTTCAATGCACCTATTATCACAGGTTCTGATGCTGAAGGAGCAGGAGAAATGTTTCGCGTAACTTCATTAGATTTAAACAATCTTCCTCGTACAGAACAAGGAGAAGTTGACAGTAAAGAAGATTTCTTTGGAAAAACAACAAACCTAACAGTATCTGGACAATTAGAAGCTGAAACTTATGCAATGGCATTAGGTTCTGTATATACATTTGGACCAACTTTCCGTGCTGAAAATTCAAATACATCAAGACACCTTGCTGAATTTTGGATGATTGAGCCAGAAGTAGCCTTCAATACATTAGATGACAATATGGATCTTGCAGAAGACTTCATTAAAAATGTTATCAAGTACACTTTAGAAAAATGTGAAGACGACTTAAAATTCTTAGAAAAACGCTTATTAGAGGAAGAGAAATCTAAACCACAAGCTGAGCGTAGTGAAATGTCATTAATTGAAAAATTACGTTTTGTAGTTGAAAACAACTTCAAACGCGTTAGCTATACAGAAGCAATTGACATTTTAAGAAACTGTAAGCCGAATAAAAACAAAAAATTCAACTATATCATTAACGAATGGGGAGCTGACTTACAAAGTGAGCACGAACGTTACTTAGTTGAAAAACACTTCAAATGCCCAGTAATCTTATTTGATTATCCAGCAGATATCAAAGCATTCTATATGAGAATGAACGAAGATGGAAAAACTGTTCGTGCAATGGACATTCTTTTCCCTGGAATTGGAGAAATTGTAGGTGGTTCTGAAAGAGAAGAACGTTACGACGTATTAATGGACAAAATTGCCAAAATGGGAATTGATGCAAAAGAATTATGGTGGTACTTAGATACACGTAAATTTGGAACTGCACCTCACAGTGGTTTTGGTCTTGGATTCGAACGTTTAGTGTTATTTATGACAGGAATGACAAACATTAGAGATGTAATTCCTTTCCCAAGAACACCGCAAAACGCTGAGTTCTAATTTATTTAACAACATACAAAAATGTTTACTTTAATCGCATTTTTTTCTTAAATTTGGAAAAGAGGTGTTTAGAGTAAACATTTTTTATTTCTATTAAATTTCTTAAAAATGCTAAAACAAAGTTTACAACTTAAATTATCACAAAAATTATCTCCTCAACAAATTCAGTTGATGAAGTTAATTCAGTTACCTACGTTAGCATTCGAACAAAGACTTAAAGAAGAACTTATAGAAAATCCAGCACTTGAAGTAGGAAAAGAAAATGAATTAGCAGAAGTTGAAGATTATACAGAAGATTTTGAAGATTATGATAGTGAGCGCATTGAGGCCGAAGATATCAATATCGATGAATATTTAAGTAATGATGAAACTCCCGATTATAAACTTCAAGCAAATAACTACAGTAAAGACGATGAAGATTATGAAGCACCAATTATTGCTCACGAAAGTTTTCACCAAGACTTACTAAACCAATTAAACACTTTTATTCTTTCAGATTCAGATAGAGTAATCGCAGAATTCCTTGTAGGGAGTATTGACGATATGGGATATATCCGTCGTGAAACACAAGACATCGTTGATGACTTAGCCTTTACACAAGGTGTTTACACAGACGAAGAAACAGTGGAAAGAATATTACTATTAGTTCAAGAACTTGACCCAGCAGGAGTTGGTGCGCGTGATCTAAAAGAGTGTTTATTACTTCAATTAAAACACAAAACACCTACTGAATCTATCGATTTAGCAAAAGATATTATCGAAAATCAATTTGATGCTTTTACTAAAAAGCATTACGATAAACTATTGCAAAAATACAATGCTACAAAAGAGCAATTAAGAAATGCAATCGATGAAATTGAAAAATTAAATCCTAAGCCAGGAGGAGCGTATATAGGTAATGATCGAGCAGTCGAACATGTAGTGCCAGATTTCACAATTAAAATTAATGAAGGAGAGCTTGAATTACTTTTAAATGGAAGAAATGCACCCGAACTACACGTTTCTAAAGATTACCAAGAAATGTTACAATCGTATAAAGACTCAGCTAAAATTAGCAGTGCTCAAAAAGACGCAGTACAATTCATAAAACAAAAATTAGATGGTGCTAAATGGTTTATTGACGCTATTAAACAACGACAAGAGACTTTAATAGTTACTATGAGTGCCATTCTTGAATACCAAGAAGAATACTTTCTTACAGGAGATGAAACAAAACTAAAACCAATGATTTTAAAAGACATTGCAGATTTAGTTGGTTTAGATATTTCAACTGTTTCACGTGTTGCTAACAGTAAATATGTAGATACACCTTATGGTACAAAACTGATTAAAAACTTCTTTTCAGAAGCTATGATTAATGATCAAGGAGAAGAGGTATCTACTATTGAAATTAAAAAAATACTCCAAAATATCATTAAAGATGAGGATAAAAAGAAACCTTATCCAGATGATAAATTAGCAGAGTTATTAAAAGAGAAAGGATATCCAATTGCAAGAAGAACAGTTGCAAAATATAGAGAACAACTTGACATTCCTGTAGCAAGAATGCGCAAGCGTATTTAATTTTATACTATCGTCAAATGAAAAAATTATTATCTCTTTTTTCATATATATTTCATCCGATATTTGTTCCTTTTTATACGGTACTCTTATACTTTAGTATTACTTACTTCTATTTTTCAAAACTCGAGATTTCAATAATACTTGGACAAGTACTTATTTTAACTTGCTTAATTCCAATTAGCATTTACTTTTTACTAAAATCATTGGGAGTAATCAAATCTTCTGTAATGGTAAGTAAGCCAAGTGAAAGAATAATACCTTATGTTATAAATATTTTTCTACTTATAACCCTAAAGTATTATGTTCTTTACAACAATAGCGCTTATGCGATAAATTTTTATATATGGGGATTAATTTATAGCTATATCGCTTTATTAATTTTCATTTTTTTTAGACTTAAATGCAGTGCCCATATAGCACTTTTAAGAAGTTGTTTACTGTTCTTTATTACACAATTAATTGAACATCAAAACGTAAACTTAATAGGAATTATAGCCTTAATATTTATAATTGGATTTACAGCGACATCACGCTTATACTTTAAAGCACATACGTCGACAGAAATAATATTAGGCTTTTTGATAGGAGTAATTCCACAACTATTTTTCTTTTCACTAACTTACAAAATGTAAAACATCACCCCTACATTAAGTAAACGCAGCTTGTTTTTATCATCCTGGATAACATTGTTTTTATAAACATTATTCAATCCATAATACATATAAAAATTCCACGTATTAAATCCTGCAGACATATACACTCCGTATAGCCACTTATTAATATCCTCATCTCCTCTCATAGTGGTTGAGTATTCTCCTGTAGTAGTTTTACTTCGATCACCAAAAACATAACTTGCTTTAAAACCTAAGTGAACCCTCCAAAACTTATGTGAAAAAGGTGTAGATGTACGCCATCTTAATTCAACAGGAAAATCAACTGCGTGCAATGAAACACTACTCTTTTTATAAGAATCAAGAATTATATGGTCGTGTTCAGTAGTTAAACCAAGGTTTCCTCTTAGATTTAAATAAGAGTACCCTATACCTGGAGCAATTGCCATTGTTCTTTTCTTATTGACAGGGAAATCGCGTAAAAATCCCCCATTCACACCAATTGAAACAGAATTTGGCGAAAAACCAGCAGGTTTATCTTGCAATAATGTATGCGTAATCCCAAAATAAAATTGGTCTTCTCTATATTTTAAATCAGCTTGTTGAATACTATCATTATTATGCTGAGAAATACTTTCCATTTCTTGAGCATTAACCCCTATATTCCCAACAAAGAATAAAACAAAAACGATTAACTTTTTCATTTGATTACCTAATAATTAAAATGAATATACTAAACCTACTCCAAGAGTCTGTTTAAACTGAACCTTAGGTCCTTCTAATACTTGAACACCATCACGTTCAACTTTATTCTTAACATTATCATCGTAAATCATATAAGCTCCAACATTGGCTCTTACATAATTATTCACTTTCAAATCTAACTTGAACTCCCAACTTACATCAATGTTTCCAAAATGATCAACATAATCACTGTAGAAGGTCAACTTATGTTCAATAAAAATATTTTTAAATATCTCTTTTTTCCACTCATTACTTAAAAGGAAACCAATCTCAGCTTTATACTTTTTTCCCCTTCTTATAATATTTCCTAAATCATCTTTCTCCGCTTTTTCAACACCAAATGCCCCCTGATCTGCTAAACGTTGATCATTCACAAAAGTTGCTTTATACGTAACTGGTGAAATATAAAACTTCATACCTGTTTTTGGAGTCACGTATTCCGCCCCCCAACCAACAAATAAATAAGCTGGAGCAAACCATCTCGATACAGGATCGTCAGTATTTGGATAATTGTATCCGTCTGTAAATTGTGATTTAAAATTCAGTTTAGCCACATAATACCAATCTGAAATTGCTGTGGATTTATAACCAAATGTAGAATTATACTCTAATACGTCATCAGACTTACGAAGTTCACGATCAGATTGCTTATTTACACCATAACGGACATTTAGGACATTATCCCAACTCAAACGCCCTTTTATATATTTACGGCCAAATTCTCCTTTAAAAAGCCCGGCAATTGAGTTCTCCCCTCCAGCACTCCAATTAACAAAAGCTATCTGATTAAAATCAAGTCCTAACTTATTTTTCTTCTCCCAATATCCAACTATTTCATTGTTTATAGGTAAAACATTAAGGTTAATCAAAGGATTAAACGTTGCTTTAATAGGATTAACTTTTGGTTTAGCACGTTCTACAAATATCTCTGGTTTAAAGAAAGGAACATCTCCATAAACATCATTATTTCCATAAGAAATAATATTTTCATTATAATTCTTCGCTGGTAAAAAACCCATCAACGGGTTAAAAGGGTTTTCTTGTAAACTAATCGTATCGCTTTTTATACTTTGTATATCTCGCTTTGCTTCTGTTTCTTGCACAGGTATATTCTGCCCGTAAGAAGATAAAAATCCTCCTAAAAAAACAGCTATAAATAAACACGTATTAAACTTTCCCAAAACCTAATTATTAATAATTTTCACAATACTTTCAACGTCAATTCCACACTCCTGTTGCTGCTGTTGAACAGTTGCTTGTTCCACAAACAAGTCTTTTACCCCCCTAACATCTACTGATACACCAGGATAATTAAAACTAACAAATTGTGCAATACTACTTCCAAATCCACCAATTGTAGTTCCATCTTCAAAAGTGACAATTCTTGAATACTCTTGACATATTTGATGTAACATTTGTTCATTTAATGGCTTTACAAAAAGAAAATGATAATGAGACCATTCATCGCTTTTAGTTTGCTTACAAGCCTCTATAACATTATTTCCAATTGTACCAGTTGTAACAAAAGCAAATTTATTCCCTTTTTGTAACTTTTTGACAAATTGATTCGTAATTTTTTCAAAGGGTAATTGCCACGAATAATTGATAAATCCTTTCCCTCTTGGATAACGAATTGCCCAAGGCGAACTAATTCCCAATTGTGTTGTATATAATAAGTTTCTCAACTCAAGCTCATTTAAAGGAGCTGCTATAACCATATTCGGAATACAATTTAAGTATGCAATATCATATACCCCTTGATGAGTAGCCCCATCCTCTCCTACTAACCCTGCTCTATCTAAGCAAAACACAACAGGTAAATTTTGTAGTGCTACATCGTGAATAACCTGATCATACGCACGTTGTAGAAAAGTTGAATAAATTGCACAATAAGGTATAAGTCCTTGCGTAGCCATACCTGCAGCTAAAGTTACTGCGTGTTGTTCTGCAATTCCAACATCTATTGCTCTTTCAGGTATTTCGTCCATCATATATTTTAATGAACTACCAGTAGGCATTGCAGGAGTAATACCAATAATATTTTTATTCTCTCTTGCTAACTCTAAAAGCGTTAATCCAAAAACATCTTGAAACTTTGAAGGAAACTCATCTTCTATTTTTTTTATCAATTCCCCAGTAACTTTATCAAACTTTCCAGGAGCGTGATATTTTACCTGATCTTCCTCAGCTTGTTTAAGCCCTTTACCTTTCGTTGTTATAACGTGTAAAAACTTAGGTCCCTTTACTTTTTGTAATCGTTTTAACTCTTTTACAAGACGAGGTAAATCGTGTCCATCTATAGGTCCTTTATAATCAAAATTCAAAGATTTAATCATATTATTCTCTCGAGGATTGGTACCAGACTTTACAGAAGTTAAATAATCTTTTAGAGCACCAACACTTGGATCAATTCCGATAGCATTATCATTTAGAATTACAAGCATATTAGCATCAGTAGCCCCTGCGTGATTCAATCCTTCAAAGGCCATACCTGATGCAATTGAAGCATCACCAACTATAGCGATATGTTGTTTTTCACAATCACCTTTTAAGTTAGAAGCTAATGCCATTCCTAAAATTGCTGAAATTGCGGTAGAAGAATGCCCTACGCCAAAGTCGTCGTATTCACTTTCTCCTCTTTTTGGAAAACCACTTATACCGTTTTTTTGTCTATTTGTATGAAAAACGCTTTGCCTTCCTGTAAGAATTTTATGACCATAGGCTTGATGTCCAACATCCCAAACCATAAGATCGTCAGGCGTATTGAACACATAATGCAAGGCAATTGTCAATTCAACAACTCCTAAACTTGCCCCTAAATGTCCTTCTTTTGTAGAAACAATATCAATTATAAAACTTCTAAGTTCAACCGCTAATTGCATAAGCTCATCTATAGATAGCTTTTTCAAATCTTGCGGGTTATTTATTTGCGGTAGTAACTTTTTGATCATTATAAAGATAAATAAAAACAAATTTACGATTTTGTTTCTATTTTTGACTTTCCAATTATGTTAACACACGAAATGAGTACATTTTTTACAGATGAATATTTTATGCGAATAGCTTTAAATGAAGCTAAATTAGCATATGAAAAAGGTGAAATACCTGTAGGAGCAATAGTAGTAGCCAATAATCAAATTATTGCAAAAAGTCATAATCTAACAGAACTACTACATGATGTAACTGCACACGCAGAAATACAAGCAATCTCTTCTGCTGCTAATTATTTAAACGCTAAATATTTGAAAAACTGCACTTTATTCGTTACTTTAGAACCATGTCAGATGTGTGCTGGAGCTCTTTATTGGAGCCAAATAAGCAATATCGTTTGTGGTGCTGAAGACTCTAAAAGAGGGTATCGTGCTATTGGGGGACAAATACACCCTAAAACAAAAATAACATTTGGTGTTCTTGAAGAAGAATGCGCTAACCTTATGAAATCGTTTTTCGAGAGTAAAAGATAAATTATACTAATATGAGAATTAGAAAATTATTATTGGTTTTCTGCTGTATGCTTTTTGTACTACAGTCGTGTAAAAAAGATAAGGGAGAACATTTGAATCTTTCTAATCCAAAACTATTTAGTGAATACATCCTTGGATTTACATCTGGTATTATTTCAACGAAATCACCAATTGACATTAATATTCCAACTAATTGGAAAAATTGGACACCTAATGAAGAGTTAGACAATAGCTTGTTTACAATTACACCAGCTATTAAAGGAAATGTCTATTACCTTGCAAATGATGTAATTCGCTTTCAACCAAGTGAGAGACTTAAACAAGATGAAAAATACCATATCACTTTTCACCTAAATAAAGTTGTTGATACAGAAGATGCTTTAAAAGATTTTACTTTTATGCTTATGACTGTACCTCAAATTTTCTCTACTGAATTAACAGATCTACAATCCATTAATGATGATGAATACACATTGAATGGAACAATTAATTCAAGTGATTTTATCACTACAGAGGATATTAAAAAGGTGATTTCTGCAACTCAAGAAAAACAAAAGTTAGACATTAACTTTACAACTGACGACAAAACAGAAGCTAAAGAATTTCCGTTTACTATAAATAAAATAAAAAGAAACACAGAAGAAAGCACTGTATCTGTTGAGATAAATGGTAAAGCTATTAAAGCAAGTCAAAAAACAACAGAAAATTACACGATTCCACAGAAAGATAGATTCTATTTATTTAAAGCAACTCCTGTTCCAAATGATTCTCAATCATTCTGGCTAAACTTTTCAAACCCTCTTAAAAAGAATCAAGATTTTGAAGGGCTAATTGACTTAGATAATAGTGATGCTAAACTAACTTTTTCTACTGATGGAAATGTTTTAAAAGTTTATAGTGATAAACCTTTTCTTGAAACTGTTAATTTGCGTGTTTTTGCCGGAATTGAAGACAATAAAGGCAATAAGACAGATAGAACAGAGAAGTATGAATTAAAATTTGGGGTACTAAAACCTGATGTACAGTTGCTTAAAAATGGTACTATTTTACCAAGTTCTGAAAACTTAAAAGTGAACTTTCAGGCTACTACTCTAAATGCTGTTGATGTAAAAGTGTACAAAATATATGAAAACAATATTTTACAATTTTTACAAGAAAACAATATTGATGGTAAATACAGCTTATACAAAGTAGCTGATCCTATAGCAAAAACAACCATTAAACTTACTAATGCTGATCCAAAGGCATTGTTGAGATACAATTCTTACGCATTAGATTTATCTACTCTTATCACTCCTGATCCAGGAGCAATATATCGCGTGGAGTTTTCTTTTAAAAAATCATATTCGCTTTATAATTGCCCAGCAAGTGAAACTGTAAACACACAAGATAACGATGAGGAAGAAGATATTTTCACGCAAGATTTAGAAGAAGACGAGGAAGATTATTACTATTACTACTTTCGTTGGGATGAAAAAGATAATCCTTGTTCAGACTCATACTATTACTATCACGAAAAACCTGCTACCAATATTTTAGCAAGTGATCTTGGAGTTATTATCAAAGGAGGAAACAATAATGTTTATACAGCAATTGTTACAAACTTATTAACTACTGATCCTGTAGCTGCAGCAACAGTAGAGTTTTATACTTTTAAACAACAGTTAATCACTTCTTCTAAAACTGATAACACAGGTATATTAACTGTTAACCTGCAAAATAAAAAACCTGCTTTTGCAATTGTACGAAGTGATAAAAACACAACGTATGTAAAAATTGATGGAGCTAACGCTTTATCTATGAGTAATTACGATGTTGATGGTTCTTCACTTCAAAAAGGTATCAATGGTTACATCTATGGAGAACGTGGAGTTTGGCGTCCTGGAGATAATATTTATCTTGATTTTATTTTAGATGATTTAGCTAACCCTATTCCATCTAACCACCCTATCAAGCTAACTTTTTCAGACCCATTTGGAAAAGTAGTGGACCAAATTGTCTTAAAAAAGAACAAAACAAATCACTATTCATTCCACTTAAAAACAAATGCTGAATCTCCAACAGGTAACTGGCAAGCAGTTATAAATATTGGTGGTGCTAAATTTTACAAACAAGTAAAAATTGAAACTATTAAGCCTAACCGCTTAAAAATTAAAAACAATATTGAAGGCAAAACAATCAAGAACAATAATAACCAAGTTATAGTTGACTATAACGTACAATGGTTACAAGGAAGTATTGCTCGCAATTTAAAAGCTGATGTTGTTCTAAAATTAATTCCACAAACAACTACGTTTAAAGATTATAAAAATTACCGCTTTGACAATAGTTTAAGTTCTTCTGGCTCACAAGAAATTAATGCATTTGCAGGATCTACGAATAATGAAGGTGATTTTGCATTTCCAGTGAACTTAAATAATGTTCCTCAAAATGCAGGAATGCTTAAAGCTATTTTTACAACAAAAGTTTACGAAAATGGAGGAGATATGTCAACAGATGTTTCTACTGCTACGATATCACCTTACCATACTTATGTTGGAATAAAAGCTCCTGAGGCTAATAAATATGGTTACTATGAGACAGATAAACCTTTAAACTTTAACCTGATTACAGTTAATGACTCTGGAACACCAACTTCTGGTGAAATTGACGTAACTGTTTATAGACGTAAAGGTTATTGGTGGTGGGGATCAAATAATGAAGGAGCGTCAAGCTATAGTAGTTCAAATTACTATTCTGTGTACAAAGCTACATCAACAGTATCAACCAAAAATAAAGGACAAGCAAATTATTCTATTACAATACCCGAACAAGATTGGGGTACATATGAAATCGTTGCTACTAATAAACATGGTAAGCACATTGCATCTTCAACATTCTATGTAGATTGGCCTTATTGGTCAGCTAAAACAAAGCATTCTCAAGGAAAAGAAGCAATTTCTTTGGCTATTGCAACAGATAAAAAAGATTACAATACAGGAGAAAAAGTAAAAATATCATTCCCTTCAAGTGAAGATGGTAGAGCGCTAATTTCGGTAGAAAATGGTTCAAGTGTATTAGAAACTCATTGGGTAAAAACTCAAAAAGGAGAAACTACTTTTGAGTTAACAACTACTGACGCTATGTCTCCAAATATCTATTTGAATATAACGGCAATTCAACCACACGCATCTACATTAAACAACTCTCCTATTCGTATGTATGGTGTTTCGGCAATTAATGTTTTCAATAAGAAAACAAAATTAGAACCGGAAATAATTATGCCTGACAAATTAAAACCTGAAGAAGAATTTACTTTAAAAGTGAAAGAAAAGAATGGTAAAAATATGTCATATACAATTGCGATTGTAGAAGATGGACTATTAGATTTAACACGTTTTAAAACTCCTACCCCTTGGAATACATTCTACAGCAAAGCAGCTTTAGGTGTACGCACTTGGGATGTTTTTGACGATGTAATTGGTGCTTATGGCGGTGCTATAAACCAAGTATTCAGTATTGGTGGAGATGAGGATTTAGGAGCAGGACAAGTTAAAAAAGCGAATCGATTCAAACCTGTGGTTATTCACTTAGGTCCTTTTGAACTTGGAGCAGGAAAAACAGCAAACCACAAAGTTAAACTACCAAAATATATTGGTTCTGTAAGAACAATGGTTGTTGCCTCTGATATAAATAACAAGGCTTACGGAAGTACTGATAAAACAGTTAAGGTAAACAATCCCTTGATGATATTAGGTTCTTTACCTCGAAGAGCTGTTCCTGGAGAAAAAATAACTCTTCCTGTAACTGTATTTGCAATGGAGAACCATGTTAAAAATGTAACTGTAAAAGTAAAAGCAGACGACAAGTTTCGCTTAGAAACAAGTGCTATTCAAGAGTTATCTTTTAGTGAACCAGATGAAAAAATAGCGTACTTTGACTTAGAAGTCTTACAGAAAACAGGTATTTCTAAAATTGAAATAGAAGCTACTTCTGGAAAAGAAAAAGCTACTTACGTAGTTGAGTTAGATGTAATGAATCCTAACCCAATAACTGTAAACAGTAAATCTGTAATAGTAGAACCAAACTCATCTGCATCGTTAGATTGGGAAAAATTTGGTATCAGTGGTAGTAATAAAGCTACTTTAGAACTTTCTACTTTTCCAGGTATTAACCTTACATCAAGACTTAATTACTTAATTGGTTATCCACATGGTTGTAGTGAACAAATCACCTCTGGTGTTTTCCCACAATTATTCTTGGTAGACTTTGTTAACTTAAGTAAAACGAAAAAAGAGAGTGTACAGCGCAATATTAATGAAGGTTTAAAACAGTTAGCTCAACGTCAATTATCAGATGGTAGTTTCCGCTATTGGAGCAGTGATTCATACTCTGATGATTGGACTACTTCTTATATTCTTCATTTCTTCATTGAAGCGGAGAAAAAAGGATACGCTCTTCCTGTTGGAAGCAAAGCAAGTGCTATCACATATCAACAAAAGGCTACTCGCCAGTGGTCTTTTAATAGTAAAAGTGCTAATGATTTTGCTCAAGCTTATAGACTGTATACACTTGCCTTAGCTGGTAATGCTGATTTAGCTTCTATGAACCGTTTAAGAGAAACAAATGGAATTTCTACAAATGCTAAATTGCGTTTAGCTGCTGCTTATGCTTTAGCTGGACAAAAAGATGCTGCTAATAAGCTTATCGCTAATGCAAAAATCAGCGAGAATGCAAATACGAACTATTATTACTATGGCTCATTTGAAAGAAACCTTGCTATGGCTTTAGAAACTTATGTTTTAACGAAGTCAAATAAAAATACCGCAAATGAATACGCTATTGAATTAGCTAATCGCCTTGGTTCAAATAGTTGGATGAGTACTCAAACAACAGCATTTAGTTTACTTGCTATTTCTGCTTATGTACAAGGAAATAAATCGAAAGAAGGAATTGCAGTAGACTATACATTCAACAATGGTGCTAATAACATAAATACGAAAACAGATTTCTATGAAAAAGAGTTGTCACCTATTAATCAAACAAATGCTATAAATATTAAGAACAACAATAGTTCGACTGTTTATGCACGAGTTGCTTATAGTGGTATTCTTCCTGTCGGAAAAGAAAATGTTGAAGAAAGTAAATTGAGTATTAAGTCATTGTACCAAACGACATCTGGTCAGACAATAAATCCTACTCAACTACAACAAGGTACAGAATTCGTTGCTTATATTACCATAACAAATACAAGTGCAATGAATGTAAACAACGTTGCTTTAACGCAAATTGTTCCTTCGGGTTGGGAAATTGTAAACTTGCGTTATACTGATGCTGGTGGTAACAACAATAGTGTGCAGCATACAGATATTAGAGATGACCGATCACAATTTTACTTTAGTCTACCAAGTAGAAGTTCTAAAACACTGAAAGTGGTTCTTAATGCTTCTTATTTAGGAAACTATTATATGCCTGGTATTTTTGCAGAAGCGATGTATGACAATACTTACAGAAGTAGAACTGCAGGACAATGGATTCAAGTAGTTAAATAACCAAAATAATTATCAAATAAATACAGGGATTAGCTTCCCTGTATTTTTTCTTTATATGAAAATCATACAATATTGTAACTGGAAAAAGTGGAGTCTGAAAAAGAAAATATCAATAGTTTTTCTGTTCATACTTGCGATTATATACTACTTTTCTATTCCTAAAAAACTATTCGACAAACCTTATTCTACTGTTATTGAAAGCAATGATGGGCAACTTTTAGGTGCTCAAATTGCAACTGATGGACAATGGCGTTTCCCAGAAATTGATAGTGTCCCTTATAAGTTCAAACAATGTATAATTAACTTTGAAGATGAATACTATCGTTATCATTGGGGATTAAATCCTGTTTCAATTACAAAAGCACTTATTTCAAATACGAAAGCAAAACAGATTAAACGAGGAGGAAGTACTTTAACCCAACAAACGATTCGCTTAGCGCGTGATGGTAAAAAAAGAAGCTATGGTGAAAAGGTAATTGAAGCCATACAAGCAACGCGCCTTGAATTCAAATTTAGTAAAGACAAAATTCTAAGTCTATACGCATCGCATGCTCCTTTTGGAGGGAATGTAGTAGGCCTTGATGTAGCAGCGTGGAGATATTTCGGGACTACACCAGAACAATTATCGTGGGCAGAAAGTGCCACTTTAGCTGTCCTTCCTAATGCTCCGAGATTAATATATCCTGGAAAAAATCAAGAGATATTACTAAAAAAGAGAAATGCTCTCTTAAAAAAACTATATGATAAGAATATTATTGATGAGAATACTTATCAACTTGCCTTGATAGAACCATTACCTCAAAAACCCCATGAACTACCTCAGTTAGCCCCTCACTTATTGCAATTAGTCGCTAAAAAAAATAAAGAACAACGCATTACTACAACGCTTGACTATAATATTCAATCGCGATTAAACGATATTATTAAAAACTACTATAACAATTATAAGCAATCTGAGATTTACAATATCGCAGCAATTGTTATAGATGTAGAAACAAGAAATATAATTAGTTATGTGGGTAATTCTCCTACAACAATTGACCATCAAAAAGATGTAGATATAATTCAGGCACAAAGAAGTACAGGAAGTATTATAAAACCATTTTTATATGCAGCTATGTTAGATGAAGCAGAAATACTTCCTACAACATTAGTAGCCGATATTCCTGTCGTAATTTCAGGTTACAAGCCTGAAAATTTTAATAACTCATATGAGGGAGCTGTCCCAGCTAATGAAGCTTTATTTAGATCTTTAAACATTCCTTTTGTACTAATGTTACAAAAATATGGCATTTATAGATTTTATAATCAGTTACAAAATTTACAATTTAAAAGTATTAACAAGCATCCTAATCACTATGGACTGTCATTGATTTTAGGTGGAGCAGAAAGCAGTTTATGGGAAATTACACGTGCTTATACAAGTTTAGCTGCAACGCTAAATTATTATAATACTTCTCAAGGAAAATATAGAGTAAATGAAATTCAAAACTTAAATTGGAACAAACAACTAACCAATAGCTTTGGAAAAGATACATCGGAAAAAAACACCTTAGGAGCCGGAGCTATTTACAACACGTTTAAAGCCTTAACTTTAGTAAATCGACCAGAAGGAGATGAAGCGTGGAGACATTACGAATCAGCGGTTAAAATAGCTTGGAAAACAGGTACAAGCTTTGGTGGCCGAGATGCTTGGGCAGTAGGAGTTAATAAAAAATATGTTGTGGGTATTTGGGTTGGAAATGCTACAGGAGAAGGACGCCCATCTATAAGTGGTGTTAGAATGGCGGGCCCTATTCTTTTTGACACTTTCAATCTCTTACCTAAATCCAATTGGTTTACAGCTCCTTTAAACGACTTAGAGGAAGTTGATATCTGTACACTATCAGGCCATTTAGCAGGACCAAATTGTCAGTCTAAAAAGGAATTAATTCCATACAGAGCTAAAAAAACAGCACTATGCCCCTATCATCAATTAATACATTTAGATAATAATAAAACTTTTCAAGTTAACAGTCAATGTGAACCTATAGAAAACATTATCAATACATCTTGGTTTGTATTACCTCCGACAATGGCGCATTTCTACAAGAAATTCCATAGTGAGTATAAAGAGGTTCCTCCGTTTAGAGAAGATTGTTTACAAACAAATGAGCTAAATACGATTGAATATATATATCCAAAACACGGAGATATAATCTACCTTACAAAAGATTTTTATTCTCAATTACAACCATTTATTGCTAAAGCTGCAACGAATAATTCAGAAAAAACTTTGTATTGGTACTTAGACAATCAGTTTTTAGGGCAAACGGATCTATTTCACGAACAATCAATACAAGCAGAACCTGGAGAACACTACATCACTATTGTTGATACAAAAGGCAATAGTAAAACAATACAAATTACTTTAAAGAAGAGTAATAATCAATAAACAAAAAACCCGCAATCTATCGAATGCGGGTTTTTCGTTATTCTGAAAGTTCATTTCCTTTATCATCAAAGAAATGGTATTCTAGGTACGTGTAAGCGTCACGCGGTATTACTTTTACCCACTTCTTAAATTCTAAGAACCATTTAGCTCTTATAGAAGGGAATCCTTTAGTTAAATATGCAGCAACGAATGGATGCGTATTTAGGAATATTTTTTTCGAGTTATCTTTCGAAATAATGCTTTCTAAGTCAGCCTTGATTTTGTCAATTACAAGAATTGGAGCTGCGATTTCCCCGTGTTCATTAGGGTCCTCTTCTCTTGTTTCAATATTAACTTCAGGTCTAACACGTTGTCTAGTAATTTGAATTAATCCAAACTTACTAGGAGGCAAGATTTTGTGTTTTGCTTTGTCATCACTCATTTCCTCTTTTAAGAAATCGTAAAGTGACTTTCTATTCTCTGGATTACCCATATCAATAAAATCCACTACGATAATACCTCCCATATCCCTAAGTCTTAATTGTCTTGCAATTTCTGCAGCGGCAATAAGATTAACTTCAAGGGCAGTATCTTCTTGAGATTGAGCTTTGTTTGAGCGATTTCCACTGTTCACATCAATCACGTGAAGTGCTTCTGTGTGTTCTATGATTAAATAAGCTCCCTTACTCATAGAAACAGTCTTACCAAAAGAAGTTTTTATCTGACGTTCGATATTGTATTTCTCAAAAATCGGAACTTCTAAAGATTGGTAATGTTTAACAATAGAAACTTTTGAAGGAGCTATCTCTTGCAAATAATCCTTCGTATGATAAAACATATCTTCATCATCAGTAATAATACCCGTAAAAGTATCATTAAAAACATCCCTTAATATAGACGAAGCTTTATTAACTTCCCCTAATACTTTAGAAGGATGATGAGCGACAGTTAATTTCTTGCACATATTGTTCCATCGAGTCATCAAGTTTTGTAAATCTTTATCGATATCTTCAACTTTCATACCTTCAGCAACCGTACGTACAATTACCCCGAATCCTTTAGGCTTAATAGACTGTAATAGTTTCTTTAGCCTTTCCTTTTCTTCTTTAGATTCAATTTTTTGAGAAATTGAAATTCTATTTGAAAAAGGAACCAAAACCACATAACGTCCAGCTATTGAAAGCTCAGAGCTAATACGTGGCCCTTTTGTAGAAATAGGTTCTTTTACAATTTGAACCAATAAAGATTGATTAGCACTTAAAACATCAGTAATAACACCATCTTTATCTATTTCTTCTTCAAAAGGAAAATTCTTTAAGGAGTAATCTTTTAATTTACCTCCGCTTACAAGTTTAGTGAACTTTAAAAGAGTTCGAAGATTAGGACCTAAATCGTGATAATGCAAAAAAGCATCCTTTTCAAATCCCACGTGAACAAATGCAGCATTTAATCCTGCAACTGGTTTTCTTATTTTAGCAATAAAAATATCACCTACTTGAAAGCCATCATCTTCACTCTCTTCTCTTTCTCTATGAAGTTCAATTAGTTTTCCATCTTTTAATAAGGCAAAATCTACTGTATCAGAATTCGACCTAATAACTAGCTCTTTATTCAAACTGTACATTTTTATCCATACTCATTCATTACATTCTTATTATTCTATAACAACAAGAAATGAGTTTGTATAGATGGATTAAACATTAATTGTAGGAATTACCTAAATACTCACCTTAAGGCGCGTATATAACAATAACCTTTTCCTAATAAAAGAAAAAAGTAGTTTTAAACTACTTTTTCTTTTTGTGACGGTTAGCTCTCGCTCTTTTTTTACGTTTGTGCGTTGCTACCTTATGTCTTTTTCTTTTTTTACCACTTGGCATAATGTGTGTAATTTAGAGATTAATAAATTATTTTACTTTTACTTCTGTGTTTGACTTAACGCCTTCTACAAACACCTTAGCTGGTTTGAAAGCTGGGATGTTGTGTGCTGGAATTCTAATTGTTGTATTCTTAGAAATGTTTCTTCCTGTTTTTTCAGCTCTTGTTTTAATAATAAAACTACCGAATCCTCTTAAGTAAACATTTTCACCAGCTTCTAACGACACTTTTACTTCATCCATAAAAGATTCTACTGTCGCCTGTACTTCACCCTTTTCAAGCCCTAATTTTTCTGAAATTTTAGCTACAATGTCTGCTTTCGTCATTTTAGATATAAATTATTTTGTTGTTGTCTGATATTTTTAGAGTGTGCAAATATATTAATTTATATCCCAATAATTCAACCTTAATTGATTAAAATTTAAATATATAAAGTTTTAAGTTTGTACCCAATACTTTTAACAATGCTTTTTCATAATAAACTCATTGCTTGGTACTTACAGAACAAACGTTATTTACCATGGCGCGAAACTAAAAATCCATATGCTATTTGGCTGTCAGAAATTATTCTCCAACAAACGCGAGTAGCACAAGGTTTGCCCTATTTTGAGGCTTTTTTAACAACATATCCAACAGTTTTTGACTTAGCTGATGCAAAGGAAGATGATATTATGCGTTTATGGCAAGGCTTAGGATATTATAGTAGAGCAAGAAACTTACACGCAACCGCTAAAAAAATAGCTTATGAACTAAATGGTGTATTCCCTAATAACTATAAAGACCTACTTACATTAAAAGGTGTTGGAGATTATACAGCTGCTGCCATTGCTTCAATTGCTTTTGACCAAGTTGTACCCGTAGTAGATGGAAACGTTTTTAGAGTGCTTGCAAGAATATATGGTATTACTTCAGATATTTCAGCTTCTCCTACTAAAAAAGAATTTCAATTACTTGCGAGTGAATTAATCTCTCCTAATGAGCCTGCTACATTTAATCAAGCTATAATGGATTTTGGAGCAATTCAATGCACTCCTAAATCTCCTCTTTGCCACAGCTGTCCTTTTACAACTGACTGTGTAGCGTTTCAAACTAATCAGATTGAAAACCTTCCCGTAAAGTTAGGAAAAGTTAAAGTAAAAAAACGTTATTTAGACTTTTTTATATTTTTAGACAACAACAAAAAAACTCTAATTGAACAAAGGACTCAAAAAGATATTTGGCAACAATTATACCAATTTCCAATTGTAGACCGATTTGTTGATAATAAAATAGACGTTCATTCTCAATTACAGGAAATGTATCCTACTATAAAGTATGAAAATGTTACTTTATTAAATACAGAACACATTATTCATATACTATCTCATCAAAAATTACACATTCATTTTTGGCTAATAAATACCTCTAAAAATATAGAGAAAGGAACGCATTGGAAGGACTTAAATAACTTTGGTTTTCCAATTGTTATTCATAACTTTATTAATTCATTAGATTTTAACCACTTAACTAAAAAATAGTATGAACGGCACATTAAATAAAGTAACTCTGATAGGTCATTTAGGCGATAATGTAAAAATGCACTATTTTGAGAATGGAAATTGTATTGGTCGATTTCCAATTGCTACAAATGAAGTTTATTTAAATAAAACAACAAACGAGAAATATACTTCTACGGAATGGCACAACCTTGTAGTGAAAAACAAAGCGGCTGAAATGTGTGAAAAATACTTAAGTAAAGGAGATCGTATTTATGTTGAAGGTCGTATACGCACTCGTCAATGGCAAGCTGAAGACGGAACTCAAAGACAAACAGTAGAAATAATGGTTACTGAGTTTATGTTTTTAGACACTAAAAAAGATAATGACAACAAAAATAAAACTGCTTTTGACACTGAGAAAAAAGCAAATATTGATAACTTTAACATCCCTAAAGAAACAAATAACGACGATTTACCTTTTTAGGTTAGTGCCTTAATTTTTAAAATTTAGAATTTAATGAAGTTATATATTATAGGTAGCTTATTTCTATTGACACTTTTTACATCTTGTAAAGAAGAAACAACTCCTAAACCAAATGCTTTCTTAGCTTTAGAATATCCTACACAAGAGTATTCAACATATGTTAGCAATTCGAATTATCAATTCGATCAAAATAAATGGGCTCAAATAAAAGAAGGAAAAAAGAATTCTTTAGAAATTCATTACCCTCAAATGAAAGCTACAATCTTTTTAAATTATAAACCTGTTGAAAACAACTTGAACCTATTATTAAAAGATGCTCAAAAATTGACCTATGAACACTTTGTAAAAGCTGATGAGATTGTAGAACAACCTTTCGTAAATCCAAATGCAAAAACTTATGGTATATTTTATGACGTAAAAGGAAATGCTGCTACTAATGTGCAGTTTTATGCAACTGATAGTGTAAAAAACTTTTTAGTAGCTTCACTTTATTTCTACGCAAAACCAAATTATGATTCGATATTGCCAGCTACCGATTATGTTAAAAAAGATATGAGGAGAATTATGGAGTCTTTAGAATGGGTAAACAATACAACTTTATCTAAATAGAATAAATAATTCTTTCCCAACATAAAAAAAGCCCTCTTTTCGAGGGCTGTTTTTATGTTTTGTCATTGCAATTTGGAATAGATACCCTTAAGAACATCTTTTACATATAGTAAGTAATCTTTCAATTACATTACAATATGCTTTGAAAGGGCTTTTTATGACTTTTACATCAATGTAAATTACTAAACACCATTTTGTTGTAAAAATTTAATCCCCTCTAAAAACAGCTTATAAACAACTAATAACTTATTGCTCTAATTTACTACGATAGTACAAATAAGATCCTCAACTTAAGCTATAAAAAAAGTAACCAATAAAAAAGTCTTTCCTATGAGATGACTTTTTTATTGGTTACTTAATATATTAAACTCTACTAATTATTTATTCTCTGCAACTTGCATATTCTCTACTTTGTAGATTCCATTAGCAATTTTCTCTACTGTTTTTGTTAATGACTCCGAGTTTTGCTTTGCATCATCAAATTCAACAACAGCCGTTTTAGAATCAAAATCAACTTTTGCTTCTTTTACACCTTCTAAACCTGCTAATTTTCCTTCAATTAATTTAGCACATCCTATTTCGCAGGTCATTCCTTCAATCTGAAATGTAGCATTTTCTACTTTTCCAGCAATTTCTTTAGAATCTGTAGCAGTTGCCGTTTGCTCTACTATTTCTCCTTCTTGTACTTTAGTTTCACTCTTACAACTAACCAATGCAGTTGCTCCAAGAATTGCTACTAAAACTGATTTTGTTACTTTCATTTGAATACTTTTTTAAATTCTACTACTATAAAGGTACAAAAATAAAAAAAAGCAACTGAAATTCAGTTGCTTTTTCATTCTTATGATTTAGATAATCAATTATTTAAAATCCGCGTCTGTTACTCCTTCGTTAATTTTAACTTCAGAAACATTCACTTCTAAATCAAATCCAACATTCATAGTTTGTTTGAATGGAAATTTGATTCCTTTTACTTCTTTGTACTCTCCCATATAAATAGCTTGAGTCATTGTTTGTCCTCCTTGCTCTACAGTTGTAATTGTAGCCACTTTAAGTCCTGAATCTACATCGTAATAATGTACTGATTTACCAACTTTTAATCCTATTGCATCTTTACCGTTAATTGCTTCAACTCCTGTTAAAGTAACAGTAGAATCTTTTTTCCAGTTCAACTCTGCAAAAGGTACCGCTCCTTGTTGTGCTTCAGTTAAGTCTGCTCCCTCTAATGGTATTTTTTGTCCTTGTGCAAGTACAAACCCTTCTTTAGGAGTAACTATCTGTTTTGACATTACATTCCCCATCATCTTCTGCTCTGACATAGCATATCCTTTCTTAACTTTAGATACAATTTCCAATGTCATTCCTTGTACTGAAGCTGAACTTACAGATGCAATACTCTTTACATCTGATAATTTCTTTTCACCTCCAATTGCAGTAATGTATTTATCTAACAAGGTAGCTACTGTAACTCCTGCTGGAATCTCTTTCTTGAAAACAGGTTTTTCAACAGCGTCAGCTTCTTTACTATAGAAATGTACAGGTAATCCTAATTTCTCTAATCCATCAATTACTTCTGCTCCTTTTCCTACAATAATAATACGCATATTATCTTTCAAGAAATATTTTTGAGCTGCCTTTTGAACATCTTGAGCTGTCACTGCATTAATATTTTTAATGTAGTTTTCATAAAAATCTGCTGGCAACTTGTGTAATTCTTTATTTAATGCATAGCGAGCAACCGTAGCTGGTTTCTGAATCTCCATTACGAAGTTACCAACATATTTAGCTTTAGCCATTTTCAACTCTTCGTCTTTAACTAAAGTCGTACGCATCAAGTCAATTTCTTTAATAAATTCAGTTACGGCACTATCTGTAACAACATTACGTACAGACGCACCCGCTCTAAATTTACCTGGATATTTACGAGCTGAACTGATTGACGAATATGCTCCATACGTCCATCCGTGTGCTTCACGTAAGTTTAAAAACAAACGTCCTTCTCCACCACCTCCAAGAATTTGATTTGCTAAAATAGCAGCAAAGAAATCCTTGTCTGTCATTTTTAATTCCACTTCATTTACCAATGCAATCTCTGATTGAACAGCATTTGGCATATCTACGAAGTTAATTTGCGTTTTTGCAACATTTCCTTGCATAGTATATTTCTCGTACTGAGTTTTATTACTTTTCCACCCTTCAAATAATGAACGAACCAATTTCTCAGTTTTCTTATAGTCAATATCTCCAACTACTACCAAGTAAGCATTCTCTGGAGAGAAATACTTTTTATAATAATCTTGAACATCTGCTAAAGTAATATTTTGAATGCTTTGTTCTGTTTCGAACTCACCTGCTGGAGAATTTTTCCCATACAATAAAGCATCTTCTACACGACTTGCGATTGCAGACACACTCTTTTCTCCTGATTTAATCCCTTCAATAGCCTGAGCTTTTACTTTTTCAAATTCCTCTTCTGTCAAAATAGAATTTAAAGCCCCATCAGCTAATAATGAAAGAATTTTTTCATTGTATTTTGACAACCCACTTGCAAAAGCACCATTTGAACTAAATCTAATATTTGCCCCTAAGAAATCAATCTCTTCAGTGAATTGCTCCTTCTTCATCTTCTTAGTTCCATTTCCTAACATTTGAGAAAATACAGATGATACACCTGCTTTATCTCCTTCAAAAGTTAATGGATTATCTATCGTCAACGAATAAGACACTCTCGGTAATTTGCTATTTTGAACAACTAAAACTTTCATTCCATTTTTTAATACAAATGAAGTTGGTTGATTAACGTGAACAATTGGCGCTGGTCCTGGAGCTGGCTGTTTTCTTTCTTGTGCTTGAGCTTGCATAGCAACGAATGCAAAAGCTAAACTCGCTGCATAAATATGTATTTTTTTCATTTTACAGTTTCTATTTAATTAGTTATTAGCTTTTTTCTCTGGAACGTAATCTAAAAGTAATCTTTGATTTTTGTTCAAGTATTTTTTAGCTACTTCACGGATCTCCTCTCTTGTTACACTTCTATAGATATCTATATTAGTATTAATCAAATTCACATCTCCATATAATAAATAGTAAGTTGCCAAATTGTGTGCTAAACCTTCTACATTGTCATTTTGATCAACGTATTGTTTCTCAAAAATGTTTTGTAATTTTTGGAAATCGCGTTCAGAAATCAACTCTGTTTGTAGCTTTTCGATTTCTTCATCCATTTCTTTCACTAAATCAGCTGACGTAAATCCTTGCATTGGAATTCCATAAATAAAATAGATTCCATAATCTTCTTGACTAAAACTAAATGAAGACATTTCTAAAGCCATTTTCTTTTCATCAACTACCTTTTTGTAAAGTCTTGAACTTTTCCCTCCTGATAACACCGCAGAAATCATATCTAAAACTCTTGCTTCACGTGTTTTCATTGATGGAGTTCTATACGCTTCAACAACCATTGGTAACTGAATATTTGGATCTTCAAATTCAGCTCTTATCTCCTTTGTAATTGCATCTTCTTCTACTTTTGTACGAGTCACAGATTCACCTTTAGCAATCGGTCCAAAGTATTGTTTAATCCAATTCTTTGCTTGGTCTTTTTCAAAATCACCTGCAACAACTAAAACCGCATTGTTTGGAATGTAGAACTTTTTATTAAACGCTAAAAACTCTTCTAAAGTTGCAGCATCTAAATGTTCCATTGATCCAATAGGAGCCCAACGGTAAGGGTGTTTATTAAATAAATTCTTTTTTACTTCTGTAAATAATTGTCCGTAAGGTTGGTTATCTACACGTAATCTCTTTTCTTCTTTAACAACTTCATTTTGTGTATCTACACCAATTTGGTTAATTACTGGATGCATTAATCTTTCAGATTCCATCCATAAAGCCAATTCTAAATTGTTTGAAGGAAATACTTCATAATAGTAAGTTCTATCATCTGACGTATTTGCATTATTTTGTCCTCCGTTTGCAGTTACTAATTTAAACCACTCTCCTCGTTCAATATTTTTTGTTCCTTCAAATAATAAATGCTCAAAAAAGTGCGCAAATCCTGTTCTTTCTGGATTCTCGTCTTTTGCACCTACGTGGTACATTACTGAGGTAATAACTACTGGTGCAGACTTATCTTGATGTAAGATAACGTGTAGACCGTTGTCTAAAGTGTACTGATCGAATTCCACTTTTTGAGCTGAAGCCGATATTCCGAAGAATAAAGCACTTAAAATCAACAAAGATTTTTTCATTCTACAAATATTTTGAAATTAGGTTATAACTGTATTAGTGTATCTAATAACAAATATGTTACACTTTTTACAAAATATTTTTCATACTATCTGATGAAAGCATAAAAAACTCAATCATCTAAAGTGATTTATAAAAAAACCACATACAACATTGCACAAAAAAATAAATAAAATATGCTATTTTTAGACCTAATATCTCTACAATCAATAGATATAATTTACAGATGTTTACGCTTTTAACGTTGACTGACTGAAAATCATTCATTTACAAACAAAAAATACTAAAGGTTGTCTTCTACTTTCTTTTGTATATAAAAAAATAAGTTTATATTTGCACCCTTAATTAACATCTTAATTTATTGTTATGTACGCAATCGTAGAGATAGCAGGGCAACAATTCAAAGTTAGCAAAGACCAAAAAGTGTATGTACACCGTCTTGCATCAGAAGAAGGAACTCAAGTTACTTTTGACAAAGTTCTTTTAATTGATGACAACAACAACATCACTTTAGGCGCCCCAGCTATAGAAGGTGCTTCTGTAGAAGCTAAAGTTTTACAACACCTTAAAGGTGATAAAGTAATCGTTTTCAAAAAGAAAAGAAGAAAAGGTTACAAAAAGAAAAACGGTCACAGACAATCTTTAACTCAAATTGTTATTGAAGGAATCAATGCAAGTGGAGCTACAAAGAAAGCAACCAAAAAAGAGGCTGTAGCAGCTGAGTAATTAACATCTAAATTTTAAAACGTCATGGCACATAAAAAAGGTGTAGGTAGTTCTAAGAACGGTAGAGAATCAGAATCGAAACGTTTAGGCGTTAAGATTTACGGTGGTCAAGCAGCTATCGCTGGAAACATCATCGTTAGACAAAGAGGTTCTAAGCACAATCCTGGTGAAAACGTTTACATGGGTAAAGATCATACTTTACATGCAAAAGTTGACGGAGTGGTTAAATTCCAAAAGAAAAGAGACAACAAGTCTTACGTTTCTATTTTACCATTTGAAGCTTAAGAATCATTATTTGTTCTTGTAGAACAAATATTAAACATAAGAGAAGGCGCTTAATTAATTAGGCGCCTTTTTTTGTACACTATAGTATGATGTTAAAAATTATTATTTGAGAAATAGTTGTACAACCAAACTTCTTTATTCTACCCCAAAATCTAAACCAGTAGAAAACAGTTCTACCTACAAAAGTTGGGGATTTGCAAAAAAAGATATATCTATCATACTTTCCTTTCCCATCGAATGTTTTTATAATTAAAATTATCAATAATTTTATAAGAACGTTATTTCAAAAGTCTTTAAAACAGAATTAAAGCACTCATATTATAAACTTCTTTGATACTTGTTTCACACAAGTACCACATAAATACCACACACTTTCGGGAAAAAGTCTTTTTTCCGAAAGTGTGTGGGACTTGAGTGGGAGATGTGTCGAACAAGGTACCTCTAATACCATACTTGAATATATTCTTTATCACAATAACAATCCAATATATTGCATTTTAAGGCTACGCTTATTTTGTTTCTTATTGAAAAAGGATATTTATACTTACTTTCCAAATTTTGAGCTTAGTCATCAAAAACAGAATTCAACTTCTATTTCTCTCAATAATATTTATAATCATTCTAAAATAAACTCTTTTTGTAATTTATTTTTCTTTATTCAAACTATTTCCCACACTATAATTCTCCTAAAAAACAACATCAACAAAGACATAAACAACTAACAAACAGCTACTTATTTTTATTATTTAGAAATATTACAAATAATTATTGTTTATTGATTATTATTATTTATTTTTGGTCTAAATAATTATAACACAATAACACTATTAAATATGAAATTAACTAAACTATTTTCAGCATTTGCAATTTGTGCCTTTTTACTGACAAGTTGTTCTAATGACGACAGTAATGAACCTATTAGAGTTGATCAAAAAGACCAACAAGAAATAGGAAAAGAACTTCCATTTAAAGGTGAATTCATTTATGCACATTCAGGAATGCCTATCCCATTTACATTTGAAAAAAATTCTATTACAATGAATATGTCACAAATGGCTGGAAGCGGACAAGATGACGACAAATACAACATACTAACTGTATATAAGAACAAAGAGGGAGTATTAAAAGTTGTAACTAAACACGAAAAAGAGTCTCAATACAAAGCTTTTTTCCTAAGAAATATAAAAGACGAATCATTAGATATAAATATTGATTACACTTTTAAATCCGAAATAGAAGCTATTAAAACAAACTACCCATCAAAAGCTGGAGGAGCTTTAGATCACGCTAATAACCAATTTGGATGGTTATTACTAACTAAAAAAGGTAGTCAATCTACTCCAATTAATTTACCTGTAAATGGTAAGTATGTCTTCACACAAGGACAACATTCTTATTATTACAACTTCACTAATGAAACTGTAAATTTTAATGGAAGCTACGATATGAAAGTTTTAGCTCACAATACATCAACAAATAAAATTTTACTTCAAGGTGTTGATACCGAAAGAAAAGATTTCTTCTATGTAATACAATTAAAAAATATCAAGGAAAATAATGTAGATATAGCAAGAGCTACTTTTAATGAAGGAGAAACTAAAAAATTAGCTGAAAAAGAATTTGCTGGAATTGAAGAGTTGAAAAACAACTTTACAACTTACACTAAAGAGGATAAAACAGGTACTGTTGTTAATTTGAAAGGAACTTATGGTTCGGCAATAATTAAAGATAAAGAAACTGGTAAACCACAAGCACAGTATGTATTTAAAGTTGGTGAAGGTACAGAAGCTTTCTTATTCAGAGCCGATATGGGATCTGGCTTCGGGGATTCTGCTTCTTTTACTCTTAAAAAAGTAGCAACTGATGAGAAAAAAGGGCAATTGATTTACGAAATCACTGGTTCAACTGGGTATTATGCAGGAAGAACAGGACAATTTCTAACAATTTACTTTAAAGATATTTCTGCTAATGGAAACAAAGCAACCTTTGCTATTGCAACTAAAAATGGTAAAAACTCTGTGTCATCAAGTCAAGGTGACGTAATTGGTAAAACTATTGAAGAAGCTAAAGCTATCAAGGCTCCAGAAGCTAATTTAGTTTGGGAGAATGATATGATGAAGTATGCCCATTTGTGGATACCAACAACTAAAGAGTAATCTTTTCATAATTTTTAAGCTTTAATAAGAAGGGCACTGCATATTTTAAATTGCAGTGCCCTTATCTATTAATTATGATCTACTCCTTTGATCATATGATATAACTCTAATGCTTTACCATCTGTTAACATAGAAATAAAATGACAAATACTCATTAAACGAACATATAAACTATCACTTTCTACTATATACTTATCTGGTAACAATGTTAAAATCAATGAATCGTAGTGCGTCTCTTCACCGTAAAAACTATTATTTGTTGCTGTTGTGAAACTATCCAGCAACGTATTAATGACACGATACCCTACAATTTCTTTTTCAATTACCTCTTTACTTTGATAAACCTTATTAATACTAACTGCTAAAATATCTTTCATCTGAGCAATATAGCTACACTTTTCAGTTAATGCATGTGGGAACTCCCCTGCCATAATCTTATCTTCATTTTCTAAGAAAACACGACTTACATCTTGAATAAGACTACCTACTGCTAACGCTCTTAAATAACTAACTCTATCTTCTTTAGAAGTTAATTGCGAATAAGTTTGTGGATTAATGCTATTCTGTACAATCTTGATTAAAAACTCTAAAGCATGTTCTTCCGGAATCCATCCTAAATTAATTCCATCTTCAAAGTCGGTGATAGTATAACAAATATCATCTGCTGCTTCTACTAAGTATGCTAAAGGATGACGAAAGAAAGCAACCTCCGTACGATCTGCTTTCATTAACAATCCTAACTCACTTGCAACATCAATAAAAGCTTCTTTATCTCCTTGAAAGAAACCAAACTTTTTATCAGACACATCACGAGTAGGCTTTTTAGGCAAACTCTCTTTTGGATATTTCATAAATGCACCTAAAGTCGCATAAGAAATACGTAATCCTCCAGAAATACCTGAACGACTTTTCGTAAGAATACTAAAACCATTAGCGTTACCCTCAAAGTCAATCAAATCTTGCCATTCTTTATCTGACAAGTGTTGCTGATACTTTTCTCCTTTACCTTTTTTAAAAAAATCACCAATAGCTCTTTCTCCAGAATGCCCAAAAGGTGGATTACCAATATCGTGTGCTAAAGATGCTGCTGCAACAATAGCTCCAAAATCATTAACTGTATAACCGAATTCTTCAGCCAAGTAAGTATATTTATTTAAAATACTTGATCCGACTATTCTACCTAATGAACGACCTACTACAGATACTTCTAAACTATGCGTTAAGCGTGTGTGTACAAAGTTCGTTTTTGAAAGCGGTATAACTTGTGTCTTATCTTGTAAACTACGAAAAGGAGATGAAAAGATAATTCTATCATAATCGACTTCAAAACCAATTCTTGTCTCACTCTCATCTAATCTATGTCTTACAAAAGTGTCGCCGTGTTTTTTCAACGATAGCAACTTTTCCCATTTCATCATAAGCTGTTTTATTCTTTTTAATTACCCAAAGCGATCTGCTTTGTGATAATGTTATCTTTAACTGTCTTGTGTATGTGATTTTTTGCCTCTGCATACGATATTTCATAAATACGCACTAATTGACAATACTCCTCCGGATATTGACTCAGCATTTTGTCGTAATACTTATCTAAAGCTACTTTTGAGGGAGCCTTATACTCCAACTGAATTTCAAAACGTCTTATTAATGCCTCATCAATCATTTGAATTTGATTCGTAGCTGCCATTAAAATAGACTTTTGAGGTAAATTATCTATCAATTGCAAAATTGCATTAACTACACGCTTCATTTCACTATTATCCTTGTTGTCATAATCACGAATCTGCCCTAAAGAATCAAACTCGTCAAAAAAGAGTACAGAACTTTCATATTGAATCTCTTTAAAAAGACTTTCAATATTTTTAGCTGTCTCTCCTAATTTAGAAGAAACAATAGTTGCTAAATTAACGATAATAAGTTTTTTATCTAATGTTTTAGCAATAGCTTTTGCAGTCATGGTTTTCCCACATCCAGTCTTACCATAAAGTAATATTTTATTGCTAACGGGTAAATTATACTTAGTTAGTATTTCCCTATACTTATATTCTTTTAAAAATTGCTCTATTTGCGAAGCCACATTTTCATCGAACATTACGTCATCTAAAGACACTTTGGTTCGATCTATATAATACAAAGAACTCATAAACTTAATAATAAGATTAGAACATTAATGCAAACAAATATACCGCTTAAAATCCGCAGATTATAATTGTAAAAAAGATAATAGAATTAAATATGAACAAATTGTTTATATCTTAAATAGAAAAACTTCTAAATCTTGTATCCCACTAAAAACTTACAAAGTGAAGAGCTACTAAAAGTAATTACTCCTAAGTGTGATTCTATACAAAACCAATTCTCCCTTTTTATCTCTAAAAAAGTCAAAATGATTATTGCGATATTTTCCTTTATTTTCCTCTTTGAGGATTAGTTCAAACATTGGAAACAACTCCTCTCTCCACTCATTTGTAGTATTATAATAAACACCAAAATCTTCAATGTCTATCTGTCCATCATCAACATACCCTCCCCAATTATCAACTCTATAACTAAATTTAATACTATCCTTTCGCCTTTGATCTACTAACTTAAAAAGTCTTTTCAACTTCTTTTCATATTTACGCAATAAAACTCCTCCTTTGCCTACTTCATAATCCCCAATACTTCCATTGTTAAGTTCTATATTGACTATTGTATTCTCATTTGTAAAATCAAGCCACTCTTCGCCTTTACTTTTGGGCAAAAAGTCCTCTTCTACGAATCTCTTGAAATAGCTTTCTAAATTTAGAAAATTGTAATACTTCCCATTTACACCTAACAAACTCATATAACGTTCATCTTGCATAGGCTGTTCTGTTATTGATAAACTATACATATCTAAAACAACATTTGGCGCTAACATTTCGTTAATCAAGACTGTGCCATCAGGCTTTATCAACCTCGTCTTGCCTCCTTCAAAAACAATATGCTCATCTCCACCACGCCCTATATTTCTAACTTTTGCATCACTTAATGCATAAAGTACTCCATTGTGAACTCGAGATAGACTGGTATAAATCGGTGAAAGAACTATCTCTCCTTTGTCGTTATACAACCCTACTAAATTCGTTTGCTTATCTCGAAAACGAATATACCCCTCACTTTCAAAATCAGGAGCTCCTACATCATAATAAAAAACTTGTTCTTGATCAATCACTAAATCACTGCCATCATCTTTTTGAATCAAATAATAAGTAGATATCCCTTCTTCATTATCATCCATAATTGTTCGAATACGATTAGATGAAGCGATACAACTTGATATATCAACTACCTTTCCGGTACTATATATAATCTCTTGCCCAAAAACAGAGAAGCTTCCTAATAGAAACAAATAAACTCCAATGATCTTTTTAAACATACTATTTGCTTTTTAAAACAATAAAAATACACTAAATAAAATATGTTTTAGTGTAACTGTTTTAAACAAAAAAGCCCAAATGTATATCACTTGGGCTTTGTAAATATTTTAAACGCTGAAATTATGCACCACACATTTCGCAATCATCTTCTTCATTAGATGCCATCTTTGCTCTTTCAACCATAGCTCTATACTCTTCAGCAGAAATTGCAGAAGGTTCTACTACATTAATTGAATTTGCTTTCTTTTCATTATTCAACGTAAACTTAATTGCATCAACAGCAGACTTCGTTCTTAAGTAATACATACCTGTTTTAAGTCCAGACTTCCAAGCATAGAAATGCATTGATGTCAACTTAGCATAGTTTGCTCCTTCCATAAACAAGTTCAACGATTGAGACTGATCAACAAAATAACCACGTTGACGAGACATATCAATAATGTCTTTCATACTTAATTCCCAAACTGTTTTATACAATTCTCGAATATCAGCAGGAATATAATCAATGTGTTGAATTGAACCATTCGCTCTCATAATTTCTTGCTTCAAGTCTTCATTCCACAAACCTAAATCAACTAAATCTCTCAATAAATGTTTGTTTACAACGATAAACTCTCCAGACAATACACGTCTTGTGTAAATATTAGACGTATACGGTTCAAATGCCTCGTTATTTCCAAGTATCTGAGATGTTGACGCTGTTGGCATAGGTGCTAATAACAAAGAGTTTCTAACCCCATTTTTAACAACTTCCTGACGTAAAGCATCCCAATTCCATCTACCACTTAACTCTTCGTCTTTTATACCCCAAAGGTTAAATTGAAATTCTCCTTGTGAAATCGGAGACCCTTCAAATGTAGAATATGGTCCTTCTTCTTTTGTCATCTCCATCGATGCAGTTACTGCCGCGAAGTAAATAGTCTCAAATATCTCTTGATTTAATTGCTTTGCTTTTGGACTTGTAAACGGTAAACGCATTAAAATAAATGCATCTGCCAATCCTTGTACTCCTAAACCAACTGGTCTATGGCGCATATTCGAATTATAAGCCTCTTCTACAGGATAATAATTACGATCAATAACTTTGTTCAAGTTTCGCGTAATTCTCTTTGTAACGTCAAATAAATAAGCGTGGTTAAATTCTCCATTCTCAACAAACATTGGAAGTGAAACTGACGCTAAATTACAAACTGCTACTTCATCAGGAGAAGTGT
This sequence comes from Myroides sp. C1519, assembly GCF_038039755.1. Lineage (NCBI taxonomy): Bacteria > Pseudomonadati > Bacteroidota > Flavobacteriia > Flavobacteriales > Flavobacteriaceae > Myroides > Myroides sp. C1519. Next base: position 29,277 of record NZ_JBBPHM010000018.1, on the reverse strand, counting down.
ACTCCATAATTTCTGTACACAAGTTTGACGAACGGATTACACCTAAATTCTTTTGATTTGATTTACTATTCGCTGCATCTTTATAAAGCATATAAGGTGTTCCTGTCTCAATCTGAGCATCTAAAATAGCTTCCCAAAGTTCGCGTGCTTTTATTGTACGACGACCTTTTCCTGCTTGCTCATAAGACAAGTATAATTGTTCAAACTCTTCTCCATAAACATCACAAAGACCTGGACACTCATTAGGACACATTAATGTCCAAGTTCCATCAGTTTCAACACGCTTCATAAACAAATCGTTAATCCACAATGCCAAGAATAAATCACGTGCACGCATTTCTTCTTTACCGTGATTCTTACGCAATTCGATAAAGTCAAATACATCAGCATGCCAAGGCTCAATATAGATAGCAAAACTACCTTTTCTCTTTCCTCCTCCTTGATCTACATAACGCGCTGTATCATTAAATACACGCAACATAGGCACAATACCATTTGATGTACCATTTGTTCCTCTAATATATGAACCTGTTGCTCTAATATTGTGAATTGATAGTCCAATTCCTCCAGCTGATTGTGAAATCTTCGCTGTTTGTTTTAAAGTGTCATAAATTCCCTCAATACTATCATCTTGCATTGTCAATAAGAAACAAGAAGACATCTGAGGTTTAGGCGTACCTGAATTAAATAAAGTTGGTGTAGCGTGTGTAAAATACTTTTTAGACATCAACTCATAAGTTTCAATTACAGAGTCAATATCATCTAAGTGAATACCTACAGCAACACGCATTAACATATGTTGTGGTCTCTCAACAATCTGACCATTCAAACGCAATAAGTAAGAACGCTCTAATGTTTTAAAACCAAAGTAATCATAATTAAAATCGCGTTGATAAATAATCGAAGAATCTAATCTATCTACATTTTCCATAATTACGCGATAAACATCGTCTGCAATCAATGGCGCCTCTTGATTTGTTCTTGGATTAACATAGCGATATAAGTCTTCTACAGTTTCAGAGAAAACCTTTTTTGTGTTTTTATGTAAGTTAGAGACAGCAATTCTCGCAGCTAACAAAGCATAATCCGGGTGAGATACTGTCATAGATGCTGCAGTCTCTGCTGCCAAACTATCCAATTCAGATGTACTAACTCCGTCATATAGCCCTTCAATTACACGCATAGCAACCTTTACTGGGTCAACTAACTCATTTAATTCGTAACATAATATTCTGATTCGATCTGTAATTTTATCAAACATTACAGGCTCACTTCTACCGTCTCTTTTTACTACAAACATCTCTTTCTTTTAGCTATTTATTATTAATTAAAAATCAGCATCAAAGCTAATTTTATTACCCCCTTCTTCTTTACTGATAACTCCCGCTTTTTGATATTCCGAAACTCGTTTTTCAAAAAAGTTAGTTTTACCTTGTAGAGAAATCATATCCATAAAATCAAAAGGGTTGCTTACATTGTATTCTTTCTCGCATCCTAATTCTACTAATAATCGGTCTGTAACAAACTCTAAGTATTGTGTCATTAGAACAGCATTCATTCCTATTAAACTTACTGGTAACGACTCAGTAATAAACTCGCGCTCAATATCTAAAGCATCTACTAAAATCTCTCTAATACGCGCTTTTGGCACTTTATTAATCAAGTGGTGGTTGTGTAAGTGAACTGCAAAATCACAATGTAATCCCTCATCTCTTGAAATCAACTCATTTGAGAAAGTTAACCCTGGCATTAATCCACGTTTTTTCAACCAGAAAATTGAACAAAAAGATCCTGAAAAGAAAATTCCTTCTACAGCAGCAAAAGCAATCAAACGCTCAGCAAATGAATCTGATTCAATCCATTTCAATGCCCATTCTGCCTTTTTCATAATAGCAGGAAACACTTCAATTGCGCGGAACAATTTATCTTTTTCCTCTTCGTTTTTAACGTAGGTATCGATTAACAAAGAATATGTTTCACTATGGATGTTTTCCATCATAATTTGGAAACCGTAGAAAAACTTTGCTTCTGGGTATTGTACCTCATTTACAAAGTTCTCAGCTAAATTCTCATTTACAATACCATCAGATGCAGCAAAAAATGCAAGAATATGTTTAATGAAATAACGTTCATCTTCATTCAATTTGTTGTTCCAATCTGATAAATCTTGATGTAAGTCAATCTCTTCTGCAGTCCAAAAACTTGCTTCCATTTTTTTATACCAGTCCCAAATATCATGGTGTTTAATTGGAAAAATAACAAAACGATTTTTATTCTCTGTTAAAATAGGTTCTTGAATACTCATAGGATTTTCATTATAAAGATTTAGACAATTTTCAACATATGAAATGTTTACTTAACGATGTTAAGTAAACAAAGATTGTCATTTTTTACATGATACGAAATTGAACGCCGTATAACTTATCCACAAAAAACTAAAGTTATTAACAATACCTATAAGTCAAGCAGTTACACAATTCTCTCATTTACAGCAACTTATTTTAATCAAAAAACAACAAACCCAACAAACATCAAGGCTACAAGCTACCCAATCCAACATTGTGTCAATTAATAACAAACACTTATTTTTCACTATAAAACAAAAGAAAAAGGCTAACCTCCATAAGAGATTAGCCTTTTCTATATAGTCCTTAAAACTTAGCTCTACTAAAGTTCTAATGCTTTTTTAGGATTGTTGTCCATTAACAACTCAACCGGATTTTCTAAAGCTTCTTTAATAGCCACTAAGAAACCAACTGACTCACGTCCGTCAATAATTCTGTGGTCATAAGAAAGTGCTAAATACATCATTGGGTGAATTTCAACTTGTCCGTTTACTGCGATAGGGCGCTCAATAATATTGTGCATACCTAAGATAGCAGATTGTGGAGGGTTGATAATTGGAGTAGATAACATAGATCCAAATACACCACCATTAGTAATAGTAAATGTACCTCCAGTCATTTCATCAACTGTAATTTGTCCATCACGTGCTCTGATAGCTAAACGTTTGATTTCAGCTTCAACTCCACGGAAAGATAATAACTCAGCATTTCTAACTACTGGTACCATTAATCCTTTTGGTCCTGATACAGCGATAGAAACATCACAGAAATCGTATTTGATTTGCTCTTGACCATCGATCATAGAGTTTACATCTGGATACATTTCTAATGCACGAGTTACAGCTTTTGTAAAGAAAGACATAAATCCTAATCCAACACCGTGTTTAGATTTGAATACTTCTTTATATTCGCTTCTTAATTTATTTACATTAGTCAAGTTAACTTCATTGAAAGTAGTTAACATAGCTGTTGTGTTTTTAGCCTCAACTAAACGCTCAGCAACTTTACGACGTAACATAGACATTTTTTTACGCTCTTCTCCTCTTGATCCTCCTGTTGGAGTACCCATTGAATGTTTAGCGTTTAAAGCGTCTTCTTTAGTTATTCTTCCATCTTTTCCTGTTCCTGAAACAGTTGCAGGGTTGATGTTTTTCTCATCTAAAATTTTCTTAGCAGCTGGTGAAGCACTTCCTGTTGCATAAGTTGCAGCTGGAGCTTGCACTGGTGCAGCTTTTGGAGCTTCTGCTTTTGGAGCCTCAGCAGCTGGTTTAGCCTCTGTAGAAGCACCTCCTGCAGGTTTAGCAGCACTCATATCAATTAGACATACTACTTGACCAACAGCTACTGCGTCACCTTCTTCAGCTTTCAAAGTGATAATACCACTTTCTTCTGCAGGTAACTCTAAAGTTGCTTTATCTGAATCTACTTCAGCAATCGCTTGGTCTTTTTCAACGTAATCTCCATCTTTAACTAACCAAGTAGCGATTTCAACTTCTGTAATTGATTCACCTGGCGAAGGAACTTTCATTTCTAAGATGCTCATCTGTATATTCTTTTATTAAATATTGTTTTGTAAAAATACTGTTTTTCTTATAAATTCTTATCGAATACTTTAGCTATCGCATAAGCATAACGTTTTTTAGAACGTGTAGAACTTCCAGAAGCTGGAGCACTATATGCTTTTGTACCTGCGTAACGTAAAGGTTTTTCGTGGAAGTTCATTAACATATGTCCATATGCTCCCATATTTTTAGGTTCTTCTTGAGCCCAAACATAATCGTCTGCATTTGAATACTTAGCAATAACTTCTTTCATTTGTTCGATAGGTAATGGGAACAATTGCTCAATACGAACAAATGCAATATCTTTTCTACCTAACTCTTCACGTTTAGCTACTAAGTCGTAATAGAATTTACCACTACAGAATACTAATGATTTCACATCTTTAGCTTCAACTCCGTTATCATCGATAACAAATTGGAATTTACCGTCAGTAAACTCACTGATTGAAGAAACTGCTGATGGATGTCTTAATAAACTCTTAGGAGACATTACGATTAATGGTTTTCTAAATTTAGTAACCATTTGACGTCTCATTAAGTGGAAGAAGTTTGCAGGAGTCGTACAGTTTGCTACAAACATATTGTGCTCAGCACACAATTGTAAATAACGCTCTAAACGTGCTGATGAGTGTTCTGCTCCTTGGTTTTCATACCCGTGAGGTAATAACATCACAATACCGTTTTGACTTGTCCACTTATCTTCTGCAGCAGAAATATATTGGTCCATCATAATTTGTGCACCATTAGAGAAATCTCCAAACTGCGCTTCCCAAATTGTTAATGTATTTGGATTTGTCAATGCATAACCATATTCAAAACCTAAAACAGCGTATTCAGCTAACAATGAGTTAAAAATTCTCATTTGTCCTTTTTGGTTTTTCAATTGGTTTAACAAGATGATTGACTCTTCAGTATCTTCTGTTTTAACTACTGCATGACGGTGAGAGAAAGTACCACGCTCTACGTCTTGTCCAGACATACGAACATCGTATCCTTCAGTCAATAAAGAACCATAAGCTAATAATTCACCCATTGCCCAGTCTAACTTATCTTTTTCGAAGAACATCGCTTGTCTGTCTCCGATTAGACGTTTTACTTTATTAATGAATTTTTTATCTCCTGGTAATTCAGTAATTACATTTGCGATATCCGTTAAAACTTCTTTTGATACTTTCGTATCATAATCAGCTAACATTTCTTGAGTTCCAGCAAGTTCAAATCCTTCCCAGTTCTCTTCCATAAATGTTCTAATTTTAGCGAATTCGTTTTTACGTGAAATCTCTAAATCTTCTTCTAAAGCTCCTTTGTATTGTTGTTCTAAAGAAGCAACGAAGTTATCGTCAACCACTTTATCTTCTAACAATCTTGCATTGTAAATATTACGTGCGTTAGGGTGTTTAGCAATTAATTTATATAAAATTGGCTGAGTGAACTTAGGCTCATCACCTTCGTTGTGTCCATATTTACGGTAACCTACCATATCAATGAATACATCACGACCAAATTCCATACGATAGTCTAAAGCGAATAAGAATGCTCTTACTGCAGCTTCAGTATCATCTGCATTTACGTGAAGTACAGGACATCCTGTTACTTTTGAAATATCAGTAGAGTAAGTAGAAGTACGACCATCTGTATAGTTTGTAGTAAATCCTACTTGGTTATTCAATACAACGTGAATTGTTCCTTCTGTTTTGTATCCTCTTAATTGTGCCATTTGCACAATTTCGTAAACGATACCTTGTCCAGAAATAGCAGCATCTCCGTGTAAAGCAATTGGTAACACTTTTGCTGGATTAGCAGCGAAAACAGTATCTTGTTTTGCTCTTGAAATACCTTCAATAACTGCACCTACAGTCTCTAAGTGAGAAGGGTTAGGTGTTAAGTTTACTTGAATTTCTTTCCCTGTTCTTGTTTTACGAGTTGATGTAAGACCTAAGTGGTATTTAACGTCTCCATCAAATCCTTCCTCAGTATCATAATCTTTTCCGTCAAACTCAGAGAAAATCTCTCTTGCTGGTTTCTTGAAAACATTTGCTAAAACGTTAAGACGTCCTCTGTGCGCCATTCCCACTACGATTTCCTCTACTCCTTTTGTAGCAGCAGAATCCATCAAGAAATCCATCGCTGGTATAGCAGCTTCAAGACCCTCTAATGAGAAACGTTTTTGTCCAACATATTTTGTGTTTAGGAAGTTTTCAAATGATACAGCTTCAATCAACTTGTGAAGTATCTCTTTTTTCTCTTCACTGTTAAATCTCGCTTCTGGTGCTTCGTAGTGATTCTGAATCCAATTTACTGCTTTTTCATCAGTAATGTACTTGTATTCTATCCCTAACGTTGAACAGTAAACTTTTTCTAACTGTGCAAGAATTTGTGATAAAGTTGATGTTGGAAGTTGTATTGTTTTAGCAGCTTCAAAGCTAACATTCATATCAGCTTGAGAAAGACCAAACTTCTCTAAACTCAAATCGGGATGTTCAACTTTTCTATCTCTTACTGGGTTTGTTTTAGTTAACAAGTGCCCGTAAGTTCTATATGCGTCAATCAAGCGTAGTACAGCAAACTCTTTTTGAACTTGCTCTATCTGACCTGAATTATTTACACTAGCATTGCTTGTCGGTGAAGTATATGCTTGTGACAACCGTTCTACAGGCCCATCACTGAATTCATTTGCGAAGTCAAAACCCTGAAAAAATGCTCTCCAACTTGGCTCAACACTATCAGGACTTTCTAAATATTGATCATATAACTCAGCAAAAAATGCAGTGTGCGCCGCATTTAAAAAGGAATATCTATCCATAATTTCGTCTAAAGACCTTTTGTTTAAATATTATACATACAAAAATACAAACTCTTTATGAGAATACTCTAAGTTTTTACTTATTTTTATCTCATAATTAATCCACAAAACAGAAATGAAAATATTTAATGTCAACTCTTTATTGCTTTTTTTATCAATATCGTTTTTTTTAAATACCTCCACTCCTATTCTTGCACAAGAATCCAAAAATAATACCAAAAATCACGATTTTAATAAAAATTGGAAATTTGGTGGTGGTTTAGGTGTAGGGTTTGGAAGCGGTTATACTGATATTATGATTGCTCCAAGTGCTATTTACCAAGTAAATGAGTACTTTAGCGCTGGTGTAGGTCTACAAGGTAGCTACATACAAAGTAAAGATAGAGGGTACTATTATTCTTCTATAAAAGAATATGATTCGTGGTTATATGGGGGAAGTTTAATCGCTTTGTCTAACCCAATACCTCAATTACAATTTTCAGCTGAACTTGAACAGTTAAGAGTTAATAATAATTATACTTATCACGACAAAGAAAAAATGAGTGATAATTTCTGGAATACTGCCCTGTTTTTAGGAATAGGTTATAGCAGTGGTCCTGTAACTATAGGTATCCGTTATAATGTCTTATATAAAGAAAAAGATATGGTTTATGGTGGGGCTTATATGCCGTTTGTTAGAATGTATTTCTAATAACCACTTTCTGAAATTCTCTTTTTAACAACAAGAATGTAATGCGTTCAAGATATTCTTCTATATCTTGACTTTTAATAGCTTTGACATCTGCTTCTGATACATCAACTCTATATAATAGGTTTGAAAACTTTGAAACAGATGTCGAAGTTATTACTCTATGTAACTCATTGACTACCTGAGATACTAATTCAGCAGGAGTCTGCGCTGTAAATACAATATCTAAATCAACAGCCATCTGAAAGTCTTTCTGAACTTGTTTTACCAAGTCATCAAAAAAATGTGGCTCATTAATTTGTTGCTCTAAATATTCTACAGCTTGTAACATAGTATTTTATTTAAACTCTTCTATTCATTAATTCATTACTGAATACTTGCAATAATTCTTTCTTATCTGCAGGTATATCCATTGCTTCTAAAATTGCAAGTGCTTTTTCTGTGTACTCTTTAATCAACGCTTGCGAATCTGTTGCTGAAGCAGTCTCTACAAATAACTCTTTTACACGTTTAATTTTTGCATTCTCATCTCCTTCTGTTGTTGAAAAGAAGGTAATCAATTCTTCTTTCTGCTCAGTTGTTCCGTTAATTAATGCTTTCAAGTATAAATACGTTTTCTTATTCTCAAGGATGTCTCCTCCTATCATTTTCCCAAACGTTGCTTCATCTCCAAAAGCATCTAAATAATCATCTTGTAATTGAAAAGCAATTCCTAAGTTTAATCCAAAATCATAAATATCATTTGCATTCTGCTCGCTTGTCTTGGCCACTATTGCTCCCATTTTTAGAGCAGCTCCAACTAAAACAGCTGTTTTGTATTCAATCATTTTTAAATACTCTGGAATCTGAACATCATTCCTCTTTTCGAAACAAATATCCCACTGTTGTCCTTCACATACTTCAATGGCTGTTTTACTAAACAATTTTGCTAAATCTCTAAATGTCTCTGGCTCATATTGCTCAAAATATTGATATGCTAAAATCAACATTGCATCTCCTGACAGAATAGCCGTATTCACATCCCATTTCTCGTGTACTGTCGCATTCCCTCTTCGCAATGACGCATCATCCATAATATCGTCGTGCATCAATGAAAAATTGTGAAACAATTCGATGGCAGTAGCTGCATGAATCGCTTTATTAGCTTCTATTCCGAAAACTTCAGCGGACATTAATGTTAATACCGGACGGATTTGTTTTCCGCCAAGGGATAAAATATATGAGATAGGATCGTATAAATCCTTAGGGGATCTATCTAACGAAATAGACTCTATAAAAGCAGAGATCTGCTCTTTGTATTTAACGATTGATTGCATTTCACTAAAAATTTTGCGTAAAAATACGCGTTTTTTTTAAGTATAACGACTATCCTAACATTAATACTTCTAAACACGGAAACTTTTTAACAAGTTAAAGTTTTCTTAATACCACGGAAACTTTAAAACTTATTTAGTTTCCATAGTATATTTGCCTCCACAAAACAAAAACTTATGGAATCTGAAATTTTATTAAAGGCGACAGAAATGTTTTTAGCTCAAGGGTATAAGACTGTTACAATGGATGATATCGCATCTGAATTGTCTATCTCTAAAAAAACAATCTATCAATATTATAGTTCTAAACCTGAATTGATTGAAAAGAGTTTAGTTTACTTAAATCAAAAATTCATTGAACAATTAGAAATTACTATTGCTAAAAACCACGGAGCAATTGAAGAAATAGTTATGTCTCACGAAGACATCGATAAGATTTTTGCCATTGATGCTTCTGCTTCTTTGTATCAACTAAATAAATACTATCCTAAGGTTTGTGAAAAACAAAAAGCTTTTCACCGCAAAAAGTATTTACACATCATCCAAAGAAACTTAGAGAAAGGAATCAAAGAAGGGGTTTATAGAAACAATATAGACATCGAATATGTATCGAGATTCCACTTGGCTTCGGTTTGTGCTATTGATGATATTGAATACTTCCCAATCGAAGAGTTTGATCAGAAAGAAATACACAGTCAACATTTAGAATACCATATCAGAAGTATCGCTACAGAAAAAGGGGTACAATTATTTGAAAAATTAATTAAAGATAAAAACACGAATGAATAGATACACGCTAACGTCTGTACTATTGCTCTTCAGTTTTTTTGCTATTGCGCAAAATAGAGAGCTTTCACTTAAAGATGCTTTACTACACGCTTTAGAATTTAAAGCTGAAGCTAAAATTGCTGATTTAGATATCAGAAATAGTCAATATCAAATTGAAGAGGTCCGCGCAAATGCTTTGCCTCACTTGAATATTGAAGCTAATGTAGTTAACAACCCTCTTATTCAAAAAATGCCACTGACTTTAGGTGATCAAACTCAAATGATTCCGGTTAACCTAAAGTGGAACTCTCAAGCTACTGCTACGGTTTCACAAGTTTTGTTCAACCAAGCTGTTTTTATGGGCTTGAAGGCAGCAAGAACGGCTAAAGATTTTTATATCATCAACAAAGAGTTGACTGATGAATTAATCATTGAGAAGGTTTCTACTACTTATTACCAAGTTTTCCAAGCGAAAGAAATGTTGTCTACAATTGAAACTACTATTGCAAGTACAACGAAAATAATGAAGATTATTGAGGACTTACATAAAAACGGTTTGGCAACTCAGATTGACTTAGATCGTACTAAAGTGAGTTTAAGCAACCTACAAGCACAAAGACAACAAATCGTTAATGCGGTTGACTTACAACAAAACGCTTTGAAGTTTTTAATTGGAATGGACTTAAATGAGGAAATTACTTTAGCCAACAACTCTTTCGATATTGATGAGTCTGTTGTACTATTAGACAATAAAATAGACAATAGAACAGAAATTCACTTGCTTGAAAAACAAAAGGATTTACTGAATTACAAGAAAAAAGCAAGTCAAGCTGACTACTACCCTTCTCTTGCTGCTTTTGGTACGATGAATTACCAAGGAACAGGAAGTGAGTTTGTTTGGGGCAAGAAACCAAGTGAAGGTGTATTCTGGACTAATAATGCAATGGTTGGATTAAGCTTAAAAGTTCCCGTGTTTAACGGTTTTGAAACAAGAGCTAAAGTAAGACAAGTGAAAATTGAATTGGACAAAATAGACGTGCAATTACAAGATACAAAAAACGCCTTGACATTGGCTTTTAAAAATGCACAGAAATCACTTGAAAACGCTCTGATTTCAATCAACATTCAAAAAGATAATGTCGCATTGGCTAAAAGTATTTTAAGCAATATCCAAAACAATTACAAACACGGATTAGCTACTTTAACTGACTTACTGAATGCTGAAAATGCTTTTACGCAAGCAGAAAACAATTACACTACATCTATACTTGATTATAAATTATCTGAAATACAATTGATAAAAGCACAAGGGGAATTAAAATCTTTACTTGACTAACACCTTATACTATGAAAAAAATAATTACAGCTCTTGTAGTGATTGCACTACTTGGTGGTACTGCCTATATATTGACAAGCAATAAATCTAAAAACGAAGCAGAAACAGCTATTGTAGCAGAAAAAAGTACTATTATTTCTGTTCGTGCGGAACAAGCTAAAATTCAAAACATAAACGCTAATTATAAAGCTAATGGAAACTTTGTGCCTTTTCAAGAGGTAATTATCTCAGCTGAAACTCCTGGACGCGTTATCAAATTATTGGTTGACGAAGGTGCTTCTGTGCGAAAAGGACAAGCTTTAGCCTTGATAAATGTTGACCAAATCAATGTGCAATTACAAAATGCAGAAGCGGCTTATGCTACTGCTAAAGCTGATTTGGCTCGCTTTGAAAGCGCTTTCACTACGGGTGGGGTAACTAAACAGCAATTAGACCAAGTGAAATTATTAGTTAAAAATGCGGAGGCTAATCTTAACTCTGCAAGAATCACAGCTAATGATACACATATCAAGGCTCCTATAGACGGAATCATCAATAAAAAACACGTTGAATTAGGAACTTTCGTTGCTCCTGGTGCTCCTCTTTTTGAATTAGTAAACGTAAATCAATTGAAGTTGAGAGTTAATGTTGACGAACAACACGTTGCTAACTTAAAAAATGGGGATATCATCAAGGTTAAAGCAAGTGTATTGTCAAATGAAGAGTTTCAAGGTAAAGTTACTTTTATCGCTCCTAAGGCTGATGCTGCTTTAAACTTTCCGGTGGACTTACTAATTACAAATAATGCCAATGCTAAATTAAGAGCTGGTATGTATGGCTCTGCTTATTTTGACTCTGAAGAAAACCAAGCTACTCCTATCTTAATGGTTCCAAGAAATGCCTTTGTAGGTAGTGTTAGCTCGAATTTAATTTACACAGTTGCCAATGATAAAGCGATTGCCAAAACAGTTGTTTCAGGTAGAAACTTTGGGGACTTCGTAGAAATTTTAGACGGACTTAAAGAAGGGGATACAGTTATCACTTCAGGACAAATCAACTTAACAGATAACGCATCTGTTACAATCATTAAATAACATCCCTAAAGGATTTACTTATGAAAATAGCAGAAATATCAATAAAACGACCAAGTATTATTATCGTTTTATTTATCGCTTTAATCTTAGGAGGTATTTATAGTTACAAAAACTTGAGCTATGAATTAATCCCAAAATTTGAAGTTAACGTAATTACGGTAGCTACTGTTTATCCAGGGGCTTCGCCTTCTGAAATAGAAAATACTGTAACCAAAAAAATAGAAGATGCAGTGGCTTCTTTAGAAAATGTAAAAAAGGTAGAGGCTATGTCTTTTGAAAGCTTATCTACTGTAATGATTGCATTGACTTCTGAGGCTGATGTTGATTTATCTTTAAATGATGCACAACGTAAAATTAATGCCATCTTAAAAGATTTACCGAAAGACGTTGACCCTCCTTCTCTTCAAAAATATTCGCTAAGTGACTTGCCAATTATGACATTGAGCGTTACGAGTAATTCAAATGAAAAGGAGTTATACGATTTATTAGACAAGAAAATCCAACCTATCTTCTCTCGTGTAAACGGAGTAGCTAAAGTTGAATTAATTGGTGGTGAGGAGAGACAAATCCAAGTATTACTTGATCCAAAGAAAATTGAAGCTTATGGTTTAAACGTACCTGCGGTTCAACAAATGATATTGGCGTCTAACCTTGACTTCCCAACAGGAAACGTAAAATCAAACGACAAACAAACATTAATCCGTTTAGCAGGTAAATACAAGAACGTAGAGGAAATGCGCGAACTTGTTATTGCTTCTAAAGGAGGAATTGACATTCGTCTAAGTGATATTGCTGATGTACAAGATGGTATTAAAGAGATTGAGAAAATCGCGAGATTAAATCAAAAGTCAACTATCTTAATGCAAATCATCAAACAATCAGATGCGAATGCTGTGACAATTAGTGAGCTTGTACACCAAACTATTGCTGAAGTAGAAAATAACAATAGTGATATTGACTTAAAAATACACATTGCTAACGATACGTCTCAATTTACATTGAAGGCAGCAAACTCGGTTATTTTTGACCTTTTCTTAGCGGTTGTGTTAGTGGCCTTTGTAATGCTTTTCTTCTTACATAGTTTCAGAAATGCCTTAATTGTAATGGTAGCAATTCCATTATCATTAATCGCAACATTCCTTGGACTATATTTATTTGGATACTCATTAAACTTATTGAGTTTATTAGCACTATCGTTAGTAGTTGGTATTCTTGTGGATGATGCCATTGTGGTAATTGAAAATATTCACCGCCACATGGAGATGGGGAAAAACAAAGTACGCGCTTCTTATGACGGTGCAAAAGAAATTGGGTTTACTGTAACCGCAATTACCTTAGTAATTGTTGTTGTATTCTTACCTATCGCAATGTCATCAGGATTGGTTCCAAACATTATTAAACAATTCTGTGTTACCGTAATTATTGCTACAATGCTTTCTTTATTGGTATCATTTACAATTGTTCCGTGGTTATCATCGCGTTATGGAAAAATTGAAGTAATTAAACCAAGTTCTTTCTTTGGTAAAATATTGCACAACTTTGAAAAAGGATTAAGCAGTTTTACGCACGCTATTTCTGACTTATTAGTGTGGTCGTTAAACTCTACTCGCAACACAATTATTGTATTAATTGTAGTAGGTATCACATTCTTTGCATCGATTGCTTTAGCGCCAATGGGATATATCGGTTTCGAGTTTTTCCCTAAAACAGATAAAGGAGAATTCCTTGTTCAATTAGAATTGCCAAAAGATGCATCTGTTGAACAAACAAATAAGGTAACTCAAAAAGTAGAAGAATACCTGCAAACAAAACCAGAAATTCAGGATTTAATCACCACAGTTGGACAATCTTCTGAAGGGTATGGCGGAATTCAAGGGACTAAGTATAAATCGGAAATTCAAGTTGTATTAGTTGATAAAAAACAACGTAAAGACAACTCATTCGTTTATGCTGCAAAGTTGAAAAACGAATTAGCACCACTTGTTGTTGATGCTAAAATCAAAACCGTTCCTGTAGGATTAATTGGTGCTGAAGAGGCTCCTCTTTCCCTTACAGTGACAGGATCTTCTTTAGACGATGCTATGGATTTTGCTATTCAAGCTAAAGACATTTTAGAGCAGATTCCAGGTGCTATGGAGGTAAAACTAACTTCTGAAACTGGTAGTCCAGAGATTAATGTACAAGTTGACCGTGATAAAATGGCTGCTTTAGGGTTAGATATGTATACGGTTGGTATGACTATGCAAACGGCATTCAATGGAAATACAGATAGTAAGTTTAGAGCTGGGGAATATGAATATGATATCAACATCCGTTTCCAAGAATATGCCAGAGGAACAATTGATGATGTAAAGGATATTTCGTTTATGAATAACGTAGGACAAAATATCAAATTACAACAATTCGCAACTGTTGCTTATAGCTCAGGACCTTCTGTATTGGAAAGAAGAGATAAAACGCCATCTGTAACTATTAAATCACAAACGATAGGACGAGATCCAGGACAAATCGGAAACGAATGGTTAGCGCAATTTGATCAATTAGAGAAAAAAGCGGGAGTAAACTACCAATGGTCTGGAACAATGGAAGACCAAGAAGAAGGTTTCGGTACATTAGGAGTTGCTTTATTAGCTGCAATTATCTTTGTTTACTTGGTGATGGTAGCTTTATACGACAGTTTCTCAAAACCATTTATCGTAATTTTTGCCGTTCCTCTTTCTTTTATTGGAGCTTTATTAGCCTTGGCAATTGCCAATATATCGCTGAATATCTTTACCATATTAGGTATCATTATGTTGATTGGTTTGGTATGTAAGAATGCGATTTTATTAGTGGATTTTGCCAACCATAGAGTTGAAGCAGGAGACAGCGTACACGATGCATTAATCGCTGCCAACCACGCGCGTTTACGTCCAATCTTAATGACTACAATTGCAATGGTAATCGGAATGGTGCCTATTGCCTTAGCAAGTGGTGCTGGTTCTGAAATGAACAACGGATTAGCTGTAGTAATTATTGGAGGACTACTTTCTTCTCTATTCTTAACCTTGGTAATTGTACCAATTATCTATTCTATTTTTGATAAGATTGGAAATCGCTTTGGAAAGAAAGAAAAAGTAAACTTTGGTGAATTAATGACTAAAGATTATACTGTAAATGACAACTTCGTAGATGAGTTTGCAGCGAAAGAAAACACTGCTAAATAAGAGTATTTATATATTTAGATTAAGGGAGCTTTTAAAAAGCTCCCTTTTTTATATGCAAGAGTTCTTTATGCTTATAACATAGTAGCATAAAAAAAACACCAAAATAACATCAGTAAATAATATAAGCAGCCTTACTCAACCTCTATTATTTGCAAGGTTTTAATAGGTTTTTATCCTTTTTTTATTATTTGATATTAGTTAACAATTGCTAACTATTACTTACTTTTAGACTCCCTTAAACAACCAATATATTATTGTGAATTCAGACTTCGTACAGGTTTATTCTTTAGACAATATTACAGACAGATACAAGCATATCTTAACAGATAAACGCCTTGCTATTTTTGAAATTGGTCCTAAACACAATCAATACTTTGTTGTAGATAGACCTTACCAATTCAATGTTTTTGGACTTATTTTAGTTACTCGTGGCAAATGTGAGATTACCATTAACTTCGAACCTACTATGGTGAAAAAAGACGATTTACTTGTAGTTCTTTCTAATCAGTTGTTTGAAATAAAAAAATATAGTGAAGACTTTACTGTAAAAACTCTTTTTGTTGATGCTGATATTTTTTTAGAGGCTGGTTTTCACATTAAATCAAATAACCTTATTCAATTTCTATCATCTCAATATCCGAAAATTATTTCTTTGGATAAAACAGTTATTAGCAAAATTAGAAACAACCTAAAGGAGCTGTCTAAACTTTGCTTTAAAAATGAACACACTTTTGGGAAAGACTTAATTCTAAATTACTTTTCTATTCTTATGTACGAGTTAGGGCATTTTTATAATAAAACCATTTTAGTACAAAATCACGGCAAACAACTTCGTAAAGAAGAAACTACAAAAACATTTCTCTATTTAGTGGCTACACACTTTAAAAAAGAACGTAGTGTACAATTTTATGCTGATCAAATGTATATTAGTCGAAAACACTTAACTAAAACAATCGTAGAAGTTTTCAAAAAGACTCCCAAACAAATTATATCAGAGACTATCATTTTGGAAGCTAAAGTTTTATTGAAAAACCCACGTTTATCGATTTCTGATGTGATAAATGAATTAAACTTTCAAGACCTTTCAGTCTTTAGTAAATTCTTTAAAACTCATAATGGTGTTTCACCGACAGAATTCAAAAATAAAAATTAACTTTTCTTTAGTAGTTAATCGTATAATTGCGTCTTTTTTACAACTTAATCCGTTTAATTATCTACTTAAAAAAACTGGAAAAGCAAGAAATTTGGGATGTTTTAAGTCAGTTTATAGTCAAACAGAACTTAACAACTTTATTTGAGATAAAGACGCGTGAAAATGAAAGAAATTAATAGTACAAAACAACTATTTGCATCCATTACAGCTATCGGAGGATATGTTCCTGAAGAAAAAAGAACTAATGCAGACTTAGCATTAATAACTGATACATCTGATGAATGGATAACTAAAAGAACTGGTATTAAAGAAAGAAGAATTTTAAATTCTGGACTTGCTACTTCTGATATGGCAGTTGCTGCTATCAAAAATTTACTTGAAACTTATCATAAAGACATCAAAGCAGTTGATGCTATCATTGTAGCAACTTCTACTCCTGATATGCCAATGCCTGCTACTGCAAATATTATTTGTGAAAAATTAGGTTTAGACAATGTTTGGGGGTTTGACGTTAATGCCGCTTGTTCTGGTTTTTTATATGCTCTTGATCTTGGTTCTTCTTTAGTTGAAACACGTCGTTACAAAAATGTACTTGTTATTGGTGCTGATAAAATTAGTGCTTACGTTAATATTAAAGACCGCTCTACAAATATATTGTTTGGAGACGGAGCTGGTGTTGTATGGTTAGAGCCTTCTGCAGAAGAAGGAGTCTTAGATGCTGTTATGCACAGTAACGGACAAGGAAGAGAATTCTTAAATATTGAAGGGGGTGGATCTTTATATCCAACTACTGAAAATGAAAATACAGAAGACAAAAAATATATTAAACAAGATGGTAAGGTTGTGTTTAAACACGCTATACAATCTATGAGTGATGCTTGTTTAGATGTACTACAAAAAAATGATTTGACTATTGAGGACGTAAACTGGTTAGTACCTCATCAAGCAAACAAAAGAATCATTGATGCAGTAGGTAAAGAAATTAAAATTCAACCTGAAAAAACATTGGTTAATATTGCAAACTATGGAAATACGATTGCTGCAACTATTCCTTTGTGTATTTGGGAGAATACAAATCAAATAAAGAAAAACGATTTAATCTTACTAACAGCTTTTGGAGCAGGCTTCTCTTGGGGAGCAAGTATCTTAAGATGGTCTATATAAATAAAAAGACTGTCTAAAAGATTAACGAACAACCTGACTCTTGAATATTAGCCTACCCTTTCTATGAAACGATAAGGATAAAAATAAATCAGGTACAAAAGTTGAGGACTAAGTATAAACATCCCTTTTCTATAAGAAACAAAATAAACGAAGATTTAAAATGTAAAATATTGGATTGTTCTTACTATAAAGAACATATCAAAGTGTAGTTTTAAACGTACCATGTTCGAGACATCTACCACTCAAGTCCCACAGAAGTTCGGAAAAGAGGCTTTTTTCCCGAAGATGTATGGTATTTGTGTGGTACTTGTCTGAAGCAAGTATCAAAGAAGTTTATAACAACAGTACTTTAATAGCGTTTGAAAGACTTTCGAAACAATATATTAATTACTTGAATAAAGACGTAAGAATGCTACTACTGAATCCTTTAATGCGAAATTAAAGCACTTTAGATTGATATATAGAGGAGATAGAAATAAAGATTTTTTCTTTTGTAGATTAATCATTGTCTTGTTTAATCCACAACTTTCGTTATTGATGTATATAACAAAAAATAGGGTGCCTTACTAAGGCACCCTATTTTTTGTTATATGCAATACCTATTCCTCTTTCTTTTAAATTTACTTAAAGAAACAATATAAAAATAAGGTATACTATTATCTGTATTGTCTTAAATGAACTTCTCAGGAAAATCAATTCCTCTTTCCATTAAATAAGTTATCAATCCCTTGTGTTTTGCATCAATATCAAAATGACAATCACACGCAATTGGACAAATAGTAGCAGGAGAAATTTCCAATATCTTAGCAATTTCATTCAACACTTCGCTTTTCAGCTTTGTCTTCCCACTCTCAATATCAGAATAAGCTTTTTGAGAAAGTCCTAACTTACTCGCTACAAATTCTTGAGAATATCCCAATAATTTTCTTCTACTTTTAATCTTATCTATTTCCATAAACTTAACATTAGCGCACGTCCTTTCTTAAAATTATATAAGTACAAACGTATTTTAGAAACAAAAATAACAATTATAATTTCATAAAGTAAAATATATCAAAAATATCAGTACTTTTGTGCTAACAAATTTTCATAAACAACAAAGCCGGTCAAGCTCAAAAAGTGATTATCTTTTAGTCAGAAATAATTTAATCATATAGCTTAGCCAAGAAAACTGCTTTCCCCAAGCAGTTTTCTTTTTTTATATACCTTCCTTTTCTGTTCACTTTCGCAAAAAAACTGTCCATATCTGAACACTCTTATTCTCTACACAAAAAACAAACACCTGCAAAACAGTTAGTTGTATTTTATTTTCTCATTGGCATATTTATAGTCTTTTAGATAAACAGAAAAGATAAATACTATGAAACATTTTATACTAACTGCTTCCCTATTTTTAATTACACTTGCTGCAAATGCTCAAAACAGTATTAAAGGGACTATCGTTAATACAGAAAAAACACCCGTAGATTTTGCTGAAATATATTTATTGGATATGAATGGAAAATTAGTTCAACAGACATTTTCCAATGAAAAAGGGGTATTCAATTTAGATAATGTAGAAAATAACGCTTACTTATTTCAAATACATAGCTTAGGTATTCAATATCTTGAAAAGACAATTGAAGTAACTACTCCGGTAGATTTAGGTGAAATAAAAATTGACACTAATAACAACTTAGACGAAATTGTTGTCAAAACACAAGCGAAACTTTTTGAACGAAAAGTAGATCGAACTGTTTTCAACATTGAAAATTCTGTTCACGCTACTAATAACAATGCAACCGACCTACTTAAACTAACCCCTGGAGTAAAAGTAGATGACCAATCAATTGACTTAATTGGAAAAGGCGCTGTTAGAGTAATGATTGATGATAAAATTGTACATCTCTCAGGAGAACAATTACTAAACTATTTAAAAACAATTCCTTCTGATAATATTAAAAAGATCGAAGTAATTACTGCTCCTCCTGCTAAATATGAAGCAGAGGGACAAAGCGGACTTATCAACATTGTTCTAAAAGAACCTAAACAAGATGCGTGGAGCAACCAAATATCTACAGGTGTTATGGCTTCACAAAAAGCAATATGGAGATTTGGAGATGTATTCAATTATAATAAGAATAAAGTATCTATAAATGCAAGTGTTAATGGAACAACAGGTTATGCTGCAGGAAAAGATAAATCGATTATCGCTTACCCTACCCAAACTTGGTCATCAACTAATGATAGCAATTCAAACAATGGAAGTATTTCTGGTAACTTCTTAATTGATTATAAGGCTTCTGACAAAACTTCTTTTGGCGTACAATACAGAGGTGGTAAAAATACACCAAGTAATGATGATTACACAACTACTATTGTTAATAACCCTGTTGATAACTTAATAAAAACAATCGAAACTGACGGGAAAACAAAAAATATTACTAACAACCACTCTGTTAACGCACATCTTATTCAAAAGTTTGATACACTGGGAACTAAGCTAAATTTAGACTTTGATTACTTTACTTTTAACAACGATAAAAGTAGACTTTTCAACACAAATGAACATAGTGTTGATAACGTTGTTAACAAAGCATATATCGCAGAGAGTACAGGAGAACAAAACATAGATAATTACAGTATTAAAGTTGACGTTGAACAACCTTTTAAAAGTTTTAAACTTTCCTATGGAGCAAAGGCGAGTTTTACAACTACTAAAAACAAAACAAACTTCTTTGATCTAACTTCTGGTAGTCCTGTTCAAGATGATAAACAGAGAGATAATTTTGAATATAAAGAAAACACTCAAGCTGTATATGTTAGTGGAAACAAATCTTTTGGAGAAAAATGGCAAGCGCAAGCTGGTCTAAGATTAGAAAGTACACAAACAGAAGGGTTTTCTAAGATTTACAATACAACAGATAAGAATGATTACACAAAACTATTCCCGAGTTTATATGTTTCTTACGAGATGAATGACGATAATACATTTTCTGTGAATTACAGCCGTCGTATTATGCGTCCAAGCTTTTGGCAGTTAAATCCTTTCCGTTGGTATGTTAACGAATACAGTTTTGTAGAAGGGAATCCTAAATTACAACCTATTTTTTCTAACAGTGTAGAACTTACACATACGTTTAAAGGGAAGTTGATAACTTCTGTGCGTTATGCTAAATCAAAAGACTCTTTTTCTCAATACCCAATTGCAGATCCAGAAACAAACACACAGATGTATTTAAACGATAATATTTTCGATATGTATTCTTTTAACGGATCTATCACTTATGTATTCAATACACTGCCTTGGTTACAATCGCAAAACTCATTTAGTGCATTTCACAATCGAACAAAACTTATCAAAGATTTAGACTTTGAAACGCTAAATGGTTGGGGAACTTATTTCTCTACTAACAACACTATTAATCTAAATACAGAGAAAACATTACAAGCTCAAGTTGACTTTTGGGTACAGCCTAAATTTAATGTTTTGATGTACAAACTTAATACTATGTCGTCTTTAAATCTTGGTTTAAAATACGCTATGTTAAATAAAAAGCTAAATATGTCGTTATATGTAAATGACGTATTGCGAACAAGTGGACAAACTGCTGTAACAGAAACGAATGGGGTGCGACAAACCTATAAAGCAAATGCACTAACTCGCTATGTTAATGTTGGACTTTCTTACTCTTTTGGAAACTCTAAAATTAGAGTAACAGAACATCAGGGAGGAAATAAAGACGAAATCAACCGAAAATAACCTACTATCTAATTATGAAACATTTTTTGACAACTACTTTTCTATTTTCTTTGTTTTGCACAACTACTTGGGCACAGCATACGATTAAAGGAAAAGTAACTAATGAAAACAACACGCCTATTGACTTTGCTGAAATATTATTAACACAGCCGAAGGCCGTATTGATTAAACAAGTATTCTCTGATGAGAATGGAACCTTTGCAATAGAAGATATCCCTACAGGTGATTATGATTTTAAAATTGTGTACTTCGGCAAAAACCTCAACAACCAAAAATTATCATTGACAGAGAGTATGGATTTGGGGGTAATTCAAATTAAAGATAATAACCAATTAGACGAAATTGTTTTACAGGCAGAGAAAAAGCTGATCGAACGCAAAGTGGATCGTCTTGTATTCAATACAGCTAATAGTATTTCATCTCAAGGTATGAATGCTATTGAAGCATTGACCAACACCCCACTTGTAAAAGTAGTAGATGATAAAGTGAGTATTGTTGGTAAAAGTGGTGTTACTATTATGGTCGATGATAGACCGCTATACTTATCAGGCGATGCATTAACTAACTATTTAAAAACATTGCGCTCTGATGATATCGAGCGTATTGAAGTGATTACTTCTCCCCCTGCCAGATATGAAGCATCTGGTAATAGCGGAATGATAAACATTGTGTTGAAAAAAAATAAGACAATGGGATTATATGGTACTGCAAGTGGTTCGTATTCCTATAATAACAATCCAAGCTATAATGCAAATGGGAGTGTAAACTTTCAAAATAAAAAGTGGAGTATAATGTTGAAGGCTAATGGTAATGACAGCCACTACCAATCTGAAAACAATTACACCTATACAGAAGCGACAAAAGGGATGGCTTCTAACTCAGATTGGAATTCGAAATACAAATCTGTTGGTGGAAACTTAACTACGAATTACCAAATTACAGACAATGCGTTAGTTGGTGTAACATACGACATCACACGTATGACAAACGACTCTAAGCGTCATAACAAGACTATTTATAGCACATACCCTCAAGCTGTCATTGATTCAACAATAACATCATTGAGCAGTGGTGATTCGAAAAACTATTATCACACACTAAATACCTTCTTTGACCAGAAGTTAGACACCTTAGGTAGTAAGTTGTCTTTAGGAGTAAATTATTTTGCTAATATTCCAGACAACACAAACACAATTGTGGACTATAACGCTATAAGTGCTATTAGTAATCAAATGTATTACACAAATAAACTTGACTATAATGTATGGAGTGCTACTGCTGATTTGTCTTACAAACTAAAATGGGCTGATGTTGAAATAGGTGGTAAATACACAAATTACGACAACAAGGCAACTGTAAATTATTACAATTGGAAGAACGATGACTATGTTTTAGACAACAAAAAGAGCAATCGCTTTAACTATGCAGAAGATAATTATGCTGCTTATTTCAGCTTAAGCAAAAAGCTAAGTGACAAATGGCAAGTAAAAGGAGGTCTGCGCTATGAACAAACAGAAGTAAAAGGTCATTTGTTAGATACAGATGAAAAGTTTACGAAGTCTTATGGTAAATGGTTCCCTACAGCCTATATATCATTTGACCCTAATGACAATCACTCATTTAGTTTTAATTACGCAAAACGTATCAATAGACCGTATTCTAACATTCTAAATCCGTTTAGATATTATGAGAACAAATATTCATACAACAGTGGTAACCCTGAATTAAGTCCTGCTATTACAAACAATTTTGAATTAAACTATGTATTCAATAGCACGCTGTCATTCACGCTAAACTATAGCAAATTGACAGATTCATTTGATCAATTAGCAACATTTGAAAATGGAATAATGGCTTCTACATATTACAATATGTTTAACCAGGAAAGTTATGGTATTGATGCGTCTTATAGTAATAAAATACTGCCTTGGTGGGAAACTAATACAGGTACGAACTATTACTATGCTATTGCGTACTATAGAGCACAGGAAGCATCACAAGTACCTCAGAATGGACCAACTTTTAGCTATTACTCACAAAACACATTTAATGTAAATAACGCTAAAACAATAAAACTATTCTTAAACTGGTATCACCAACTTCCGAATAAAGAAGACAACACAAGATATAATAGTTACAAAACATTATCTACAGGAGCTAAGTTTGCTCTATTAGATAAAAAGCTTAATATAAACGTAACCCTTTCTGATATATTCAACACAGGAAAATCAAGTGGAACAATGTATTATGAAAACAATACACAGACATTTGCTAACAAATGGAATTCAAGAAGACTAAACCTTAGTGCTTCGTATTCTTTTGGAAATAGCAGCAATAAAAAACAAATAAAAGAAGCTCGCTTCGAAGATAAAAACAGAAGTAATTAGTTAGTCTTGATTACAAAAAAAACGCCCATTATAGCACTTGCTAAATGGGCGTTTAAATTTATATCTACACTATTACAAGATATTTTTATGTACTTGTATAAGCTAATTATAATCTATTTCTTGATCAACTCGACATACTCAGTTTGCTTATACCCACACATTCTCTTCTCGTATTCCATTATCAGCTAACTGATTTGACAAAGCATCAACTCGACAACTAAGTAATTCGCTTCTACCTTCAGGTGTTCGCGTATAAACAATGCGCGTTGGACCTACATACTTTGCCCATCTTCCAGCAAAGTAATCTACCATCTTTCTATTCATTCCCAAACATTCTGGCACTGCGTGAAAATCAGAGTAACTATCTGCGTGAGCTAAAAAAGAACGTCTTTCGATAACATAACGTGGATTATCTATTGGAGCTAATATCTCATTTAAACAGCTAACGAATAAATTACCTTCTAACACTGTGGTTCCTTTTACAACACAATAGATACTGCCAAACACATCAATTCTACTGATAATCTCTATTTCTGCTTTAGGGGTTGCAATCAATTCAAACTTGCATAATGTCTCTAATAAAGCAGTTGCAATATTGAGTACATCTAAACTAATATCTCTATACTTTCTGGCAATCTTATAATTTCTATAAGCCTTCTTACCAAACTTTAAAAACACTCCCATAAAAAACGTGTTGAATAACCAAAACAAGAAGCCTTCTTTGTTCATATCTCCCCAAATAACCACATTTAACATTAAAAAATAAAACTGGTTAATCAAGAAAGTACCTATTAATACACCTAAAGAGAATAGTGCATTCGCAATTGTTTTATGAGTATAAAAAGCTTTCACACTCTCTAAGGTGCGATTGTCCTGAGAAGGTATAAAAGGCACTTTAATCGTATGTACTAAATCCGTTCCCTTTGCTATTCCCTCATTCCATCGGCTGTATAGTGCCTCCCTATTCTTTGCTTGTTCAAATGTTCTTTTATTCTGTTCCTCTATCTCTTCATACGATTGTAAAGAATAAGGCAATAACAATCGCTGTGTACCATTGCTAATAACAACTTGCTCTTCTTCCTCGTGATTTGATATTCCAACAAAGCCACGAAAACGACGTGACAAGACATTTCTATCATTTCCTCCGTGTTCTACATCCGGATCTAAGCAGACTAAATGCCAAATATTTGCTGTCTTTGTAGGATTATTACGTTCAGTACGAATAGCACGGCCCCTCATTTGATTAGAAGAAACGTACGAGCCTACAACACTGGCAAGGATAAGCGCATTAATTGCAGGAGCGTCCCATCCCTCCCCTAAAAGAGCTTTGGTACCTACTAATACTTTTATTTCCCCTTCTTCAAACAGCCGAGTAATAAGATGAATTACATCATTCTTAAAATGTTCTCTAATACTTATTTCAATATAAGAACTATCATAGGCTACAGGAAGTATGGCGACTTCCTTTATATTTCTCTCTTGCATTAACGTTACAAGTCGCTCCTTCGCTGAAATAGGAATGATCACTAATGATCCTGTTAGTACTCCCAATTTAGTAATATGAGGCGCATTTCTTCTCAAATGTTCAAAAATTGACACAACACCTACTTTACTCAAGGTACTGTCATTTATTTCTTTCTGAACGTGGTACTCCTTACGTATATAATCCGCTAAGACTACTAAGCGCAATTGATCTTGCAAACATTGGTGCTCAAAATTAACGATGTCTAAAATACTACTCAGCTTATTGACACTCGCATTGAGTAGTGCGTTCTCTTTTTTGCTATTTCCAAAACGTATTTGACGATGCTCCATCGCTCCATAACGACGAAGTCTATTAATTATCTTCTCAACCCTCTCTTCATATCCTTCAATGTCTTCAAAAAAGATCTTTCCCCTAAAACAATAAAAGTTTAAAGCCTTTTCCATCCATTCATATGTCAGGATAGGAACAGTCGTTTCTTCATCTCCTAAAATCTCTAAATGTACAGATGGCACCGTTCCCCTAAAATCGTTTATTAATACCAAACACGCCATATAGTTCGCAAGGTTCTCATATATCCAATCGAGATACTCCATTGGTTTTTGATAAACAGGTGTTTGTTCTAAATCTACAATTAACTCTTCATTCTGACGTAATTTAGTATAAATCTCGTGAACATTGTTTCGTATTTCAAGTATAGCCTCTCTTTCGTGTAATTCAGGCATACTAAAATAAATATAGTCCTGATGAGGACACAAATCTCCTTGTCCAATTAATTCCGGAACAAAAATCTCTTCATCAATTGGTCCGTTTAATGAGATATAACGATTCCACTCAAACCCAGTAACATCATAAGGAGGCGTTGCCGTAAGTCCAACAACAGTTGGCGATAATTTCTGTTCTAAAAAATCTAAAGACTTCCACCATTCCTTTTTCAAATGATGTGCTTCATCTACAATGATAGTAGAAATACCTGCCTCTTTTAGTAATTGAATAATGGTATCCCCATTCCTATTACCGTAAGAAACGGTTCTTTCTATTTCTTCCTCTTCTAATACCTCTTCCTCCTCTTTTAGGTTGTTGAAAGTAGCGTGAAGTCCTTGATAAGTTGAAACCGTTAAAAACTGTGGATTGTATAAATCACGAGATATCCAATCAGGCACCTCATCAACTTGTAAAAACAACTCACAAAAGCGTTCTACCCATTGATTACGAACAGCCAATGTAGGAGCTAAAATTAAGGTTGGTTTATTTAATCGCAACATTACTTCAAGCCCAAGTACTGTTTTCCCAGAACCAGGAGGAGCGACGATATGAAGTTTATCATCGCTTAAATGTTGGCTTAACTGGTCTAACACCTTTTGTTGATAACTACGCCAAGTATATTTAAAACCAATATGGGAGGGAAACTCTTTCACTGTTATGAATTAAAAGGAAAAGATACAAAAAAATCAAGTATACTAAATTACAAAATGCGAGTTTCACAAATACTTATCTTCACTTTGCCCTTGATTACATTACAAAAGCAACTATAACTTTGTTAAACACACAATGTTTAAGTTCTAATATCAACACAAACATACATATTCAAAAAAACACCAGTTCAACGCAAATAGTGTTAGTAAAAACAAGAAATCTACTATTAGAAAATAGCCATAAAAAAAGCAAGCAGAAACACAAAAGTCTCTGCTTGCCGAATTCAAGAATTACAATAATATTTTTATAGTTCAGCCACTCTACCTTCGATTGCTCCTTTAGTAGATAACTGTTTTAAATTGTCTAATGTAATATAAGATATTTGAGATAATGCCTCATCTGTAAAGAAAGCTTGGTGAGCTGTTACAATTACATTCGGGAATGATGTTAACAACTGCAATCTCTCATCTTCTAAGATAGTTTCAGACAAGTCGCGGAAAAACACCTTCTCTTCTTGCTCATATACGTCAATAGCTAAAGCACCTATTTTCTTTGCACGCAAAGCTTGGATAGCCGCGTGTGATTCAATAAGTTTTCCTCTACTTGTATTTATCAAGAATACACCATCTTTCATCTTAGCAATAGTGTTTTCGTTAATCAAATGCATTGTATCAGGAGTCAAAGGACAGTGTAAAGAAATAATATCAGATTTAGCGTAAATCTCGTCTAAGCTAACATATTTGATACCTTCTTTTTTCAATTCTTCATTCTCATAAATATCATAAGCCAACACTTCTGTTCCTAAAGCTTTCATCATTCTACAGAATACAGCTCCAATATTACCTGTACCAACAATACCTACTGTTTTTTTGTAAATATTTGTTCCTAATAGTCCATTCAAAGAATAGTTTTGTTCACGTACACGGTTGTATGCTTTGTGAATTTTTCTATTCAATGTAAACAATAAAGCTAATGTATGCTCAGCTACTGCTTCAGGAGAATATGCAGGTACTCTACAAACTTTGATATTGTGCTTATGTGCCTCTTCAAGGTCAACATTATTAAAACCAGCACAACGCAAAGCAATGTACTTCACATTCTTCTTTGCTAATTTTTTAATAACCTCAGCATCTACTTTATCATTAACGAATACACATACAGTATCCGTACCTTCAGTAATAAGATTTACTGTTTGTTCTTCTAATCCTGTATCAAAATATTCTAACTCAAAACCGAAACTTTTGTTCTCTTTATTGAAGAAAGTAATATCATAAGGCTGCGCTGAAAAGAAAGCAATTTTCATAATTTTATTTTTTCTGTAATAACACAATTAACATACCATAAGGACCTATATCCTTACCAAGAATTAAAGTTACTCATTAAATTTAACAATCCCTCTCTTTCCTGCCAAATAATCTCATTTTGTCTATTTTACAAAAGTTATTTTCTTCTTTTTATAGTAAATTATCTCTCATTAAAACAAAGAAGTAATTAATTAAAAAAACATTTATCTTCTAATCAATATCCTAAACAAAATGACATTTTATTCTTTTATACTAATTCTTATATAGAAGTCCCTTTGTTTTAATAATATTTTCAGCGTATTACTTATTACTTACAATATTTTTTCATTATTTTGTGTACTTTCTTAGAAACTTATAAAACGGCTTTTTCCAAACACAAAATGATCGCAAAAATTCAACTTAAATTAAATAATGATGTTCTTCTTACAGTTATCAAAATGGTACAACAAACCGATGATTATGCTGTAAAAAATGTAACAGATGCTTTGCTTATAAGCACCAAAGAAGATCTAATTACTAAGTTGGAAGAGAAAGCAAAAAATATTCACAAACAGGTTTCTATTCTTGACCACAACAAAAAACATTCTTTAGTTCTAAAATACCACGAAGCTTATTCTTTGTATAAGTTATTAGATGCTGTTTTTAATAAACAATTATTTAACGACAGCCCGCATATCAAAAGGATAAAAAGACTTATCAATGAGTTGCATAACAAAGTTGATATTTTTGCTAAAGAAGAAGATTTTGCTGTAGTTGATGTTGAGCATAATGATGAGGTTACTACTCCCGCTATTGCTACTAATCTTGTTGAAACTGAACTTTTCGTAAATGAAACTACTGACCAACAAGTTGAAATAACATTAGAACCAGATGCTTTTGAATCACTAAACTTTAATGAAGGAGTAACGGATGAAACTCATTTGAATTTATTCACAGAAGCTCCTCAAGAAAATATCTCTCCTATAAACAGCAATAGTCGTTCACAAACAGATGTTGATACAGAAGAAGAGCAAGAAGCTATTATCTGGGAGGAAACACTTGAACTTGATAATTTACCTATTCAAGAAGAGATAGACAAAGATTTGTTTTCTATTGAATTCACAAATGAAAATACAATCCCTAAAATGGATTGGGAAATTATAAAAGCAGAAGATTCTATTCCTTCTGATTGTCCTCCAAGTCCAGCGGCAATAGAGAAACAATCATTAAATGATTCTAAGTTTAGCGAGTTTTTTAATATTGCAAAAAAAGGTATCAATGCAGAGGAAAATGATTTAGCACAAAAAGAGACTAAACCGTCTTTTCAGAATAAAACGACATTGTTCGAAATACCTGCAACAGAACTACCTTTAGTAGACAACAAGCCACAAGAGGATATTACGGCAATAGAGCAACCTTTAGTAATAGAAGACAACTTAGCCATAGAAAATGAAGCTACATTGTTTGAAATACCTGTAACAGAACTACCTTTAGTGGACGACAAGCCACAAGAGGATATTACGGCAATAGAGCAACCTTTAGTAATAGAAGACAA
>NZ_JBBPHM010000017.1:0-80055 GCF_038039755.1 Myroides sp. C1519 | reverse complement strand
ACAGTACAAAACAGGATTATCAACTATAGCTGTACAGCTATAGTAGGACGAGACAGATTTTATTTTGAGTGCTTGTATAGTGTATGTATAGTCTATGTATACCCAATGTATAGAAACTATGTTGAATTATAGATTGGATATACAAAAAATATAGATAGTGTATAGAAGTACCTTGTATATGAACAAGAAAAAACAAGCTTGATAATAAGGGAGGAATTGTTTTGTAATATTTATCAAAAAGAGAGTGTTTTTTCTACATTTTTATAAATACGATATTATAGAACAAAGAAGGAATAATTTACCCATAATTAAATTCTCAAAACGAGAATACATATTTGATCAAAAATTGATATAAAGCCTAATGAAATTGCTTGAAAATAGGTTATAAATGGTGAATAGATGTCTTAAAATATATTTCAATTTCTTAAATTTGCAATTATCACTTCAGGTGATAACATCTTACAAACACCACAAACACCTTACGACAAATGAATAACGAATTAGTTGCTCTAATCGTTGATGACGAGCCAAAAGTAGCAGAAGTTTTAAAAACAATTATTGAAAAGAAAGTTAAGTATTATGAACGTATTGTAGTACATACAGTATCATCAGTTCAAGAAGCTGTAAAGGCAATTGATAATTATTCTCCGAATATAGTTTTTTTAGACATTCATATGCCAGAAGAAAATGGTTTTGAATTATTTAAGTATGTTAATAAAGACACTTTCCAAGTTGTTTTTACTACGGCTTATGAAAAGTATGCTATTGACGCTATTAATGAGTACAATTGCTTAAAGTATTTAATGAAACCAATTAATATTGCTGATGTTCAGAATGTTTTTGACAAATATAAAGAGATAGAGGGATTTCAGTTTTACTATAAAGTAGTAAAAAGTAATCAAAAAAGGCATATTGTTAAAGTTGAAGATATTGTTTATTGTAAAGCTTCGGATAACTATTGTGAAATTTACTTGAAAGATCAAAAACATTTGCTGTCAAAAACATTGAAAGCTATTGAAGTGAAGCTTAAACATAAAAACCTTGTTCGAGTAAATAGATCTTATATTGTTAACTTAGATAAGGTAGAGTATATAGATAAAAACGACAACAATAGAGTGTATTTTAAGGCTAATGCTTTTGTTAATAGTGATTTAGATGAAA
Organism: Myroides sp. C1519; assembly: GCF_038039755.1. Taxonomy (NCBI): domain Bacteria; kingdom Pseudomonadati; phylum Bacteroidota; class Flavobacteriia; order Flavobacteriales; family Flavobacteriaceae; genus Myroides; species Myroides sp. C1519. The sequence continues at coordinate 78,894 of NZ_JBBPHM010000017.1, read as the reverse complement.
ATGAGGTTTCTGTTGCTGCTTCAGCAATGAAAGGGTTAGCTGCTTTTAACTTATGAGAATTTTTTTAGCTATTTATTTGTTTTTTGTTTCTATGATTTCTTTTGCTCAAGGAATTGTAACGAAACAGTACACAATTGATAATGGATTAATAGCTAATGATGTTAGAGCACTTTGTGTGGATTCAAAGGGAGTTTTATGGATTGGCTCGAGGTCTGGATTGGCACAAAAGATACAAGGAAACGTAAAACCTAATGAGGATGCTGCAGAATATCGCTATACCAATATATCGGATATTCTTGAGGATGCTGAAGGAAATATGTGGATTGGTAGTTATGGACAAGGGGTTTTATTTCGTGGAAAAACAGAGAAACGAATAATTACAAAAAAAGACGGATTATTATCTGATCGAATTAGGAAGATATTTTCGTATAAAAATGTCATCTATGTTGCTACTTCAGAAGGGGTATCTGTAATTTATAAAGATAGTTTTAAAATAGTGAACCCTTCTTTTGAAAAGAGTTTGCAACATCCTTTTGAGGTAAGTGGTTTTTTTGAGTTTGATGATATAATTTATTTAACCACAATAAATGACGGTGTCTTTACAGTTAATAATAATAAACTAATAAAAGTAGATGATCAGCGAAGAATTTTTGCCGTTCATCAAAAAGATGGTTTAGTATTTTATGGGTGTCAGACTGGTTTGTTTGTAAAGGATTTTAAAAAGAAACAGTTAGTCGCTCAAATAGAAATACCAAGTATTCGTGACATACAGGAGGTTAATAATCAAGTGTATTTTGTAAGTGCAAATGTTTACGAAAGTGGTGGTGGTGTATTTCGATGGGACGGCGAGTCTTTAGAAGAGATTACAAAAGTATTTGGTATTGATGCTACAGATTTATATTCGATAAGTCTGGATAAGAAAAATGATTTTTTATACTTAGGAACAAAGAGTCAAGGTTTATTTCAAGTTGATTTGTTCTCACCTTTAATGCATAATAGTTCTGTAGGACACGTTATGGCTGTTGGTGAGTTAGATCGTCGTGTCTTTATTTTTTCAGATAGGGGGCTAATCATAACTCAAGATGACAAGGAAATTAAAAACGTAGCTTTAAATGTTTTTAAAAGTTATCAGGAACAACATTATAAAAAGTATAGTGATATTGCTACTATTTCAAATCACTTTTTTGAAATAGATTACAATTTGAAAGCTGAAAATATTGTCTTTTATAAAGCAGTCAAAAATAGAAGTGACTTGTGGGTAAGTACAAATATTGGAATCTTCAAGCTTGATCGCAATGGCTATATTATGTCTTATTATCCTATTCATACGTATGAGTATGGTTTTTATAAAAACAATTTAGTAGAAACAAATCCTTATGGAGGAGTTCGTGTATATCGAGATCTTGATAAGATGGATTATGATTACCATTTTAGGATAGAGAGTGTTGATATTCCTCGTGATGTAATTGATATTGCCCATACTACAAATAAAATGTTTTTTGCAGGTGCTTTAGATGGTTTATATGTATATGAAGAAGGTAAGTTTACTTCTCTAAAAGGAAAAGGACTGTTTGCAGAAAGTAGGCTTAAGGAATTAGCTGTAGGTGATAATGAAGTTTTGTATGTAGCTACTGATTTTAATGATATATATGGACTTGAGACAAAGAGTGGTAAATATGAAGTAGTGGAGTTTATTTCTAATAGTGAGATAAACGGGAGCAATATAAATTTATTAGAGTTTGCAGATAAAAAACTGTTAATAGGAACTAATAAAGGATTGACTGTTATAGAAAATGACAATAAGTTCTTCTTTAATAAAGAGCAGGGATTTGGTAGAGGAGAAATAACTTCAGATTTATTATTGGGTAATCTATTGTATATCGGTAGTGGAAAAGGACTTTCTACATTAGATGTTAGTTATTTTAAAAAGAAGAATATCAGCCTACAGGTTAGTATTTCTAAAATAGTAATAAATGGTGTTGAAAAATCAAAGGAAGGAAAGCCTTATTACGATATAAAAATGCTTGAATTAAAAGCTAATCAAAATAATTTACAAATCGGTTTTGATGTTTTAGGGGCTAAATTTCCAGATAAACTTCACTTTCAATATAGGTTAAAACCTTCTGAAAATTGGGTGAATGTAAAAAGTAATAGGTTAGATTTGCATTATCTACAGTCCGGAATTTATCCGATAGATATTAAAATATATGACTACGATAGTGGGAGTGAATTAATTTATCCCTTGTTGTTTTTAGATATTCAAGCGCCATTTTACACTAAACTTTGGTTTTATATTGTTGCTACACTTGTTGTAATTGGAATCTTTTTCCTTTTTTACAAAGCAAGATTAGTACAGATAAAGAAAGAAGAGGCAGTTAAAAGGAAGAAATATGAGTATGAAAAGCGTCTTGCTGAAGTGAAATTAATGTCAGTTAGAAGTCAGTTCAATTCCCATTTTATTTTCAATGTGCTGAGCTCTATTCAATATTATATAATAAAAGAAGAAGTTGATGATGCACTTTATTATTTAGATTGTTTTGCAAAATTAATTCGAAAAACATTAACGATTTCTTCAAAAGAGAGAATTACTTTAAAAGAAGAATGTGAGTATTTAAAAGACTATGTACTCATAGAGAATATGCGTTTGGATGGTAGGGTAACATTTAGTGTAGAGGAAGTTGATGAAGGGGTTAGTGATATTTTATTACCACCAATGTTATTACAACCATTCGTAGAGAATAGTTTAATTCACGCTTTTCCAAAGTCAATAGAATCACCTCTAATTAGAATTGTTATTACAAGACAAAATAAAGATGTGATAATTAATATAATTGACAATGGTATAGGTAGTGCTTCTCAGAAGAAGTCAACTCACGTATCTCACGGAATGACTATTGTTCGTGAGCGTATGTCATTGATTCAAGAATATTTAGACGAAGATTTAACTGTAGAAAGAACAACAGAAGGAACTGTTGTGAAGTTAATATTGAAAGAAGTTATTATCTAAATGAAGAAATATATTTTTACAGCTATTTTATTGTTATACTTAATTGCGAATGTTTATGTGTTTTCAGGATATTCATCAATTTTAGTAGAATCTTCTCTTGCGGCTAAAGTGCTTTTTATGCTTATCGCAGTTTTCTTGATTTTTAGTATTCTATTGTTTTTTGCAATAGGAAAACGAATACCTGTTTATTTAGCTTCTACTTTGTATAAAGTTGGAACAGGTTGGTTTATGCTTATCATTCAAGCTTTTTTACTTACAGTTTTCTTTGATTTCGGGAGATTGATGAATGGGCTATTTATGCATTCAAACCATTGGGTATTTGATAGTTTATCTCCCCAAAGAGGAATGTTACTAATAGGGGGAACGTTATTTATTGCTTTATTAGGACATTTAAATTACTTACAAAAGAAGCGAGTTGAGCTTAATTTAGAGGTTGATAAAGAGTTGCCAAACGATTTAAAGATCGTTGTTTTGACAGATATGCATATGGGATATGCAATTGAAAATAAAGAATTAAGCAGCTGGGTAAAATTGGTTAATAAAGAAAAAGCCGATTTTATATTGGTGGCAGGTGATTTAATCGATGTGAGTTTACTTCCTTTACAATATTATCAGCTTGACAACGTATTGAAACAGTTTGAAAGCAAATACGGAACCTTTGCTTGTGTTGGAAATCACGAATATCTGTCAGGAATAGAAAGAAGTATAGAGTTTCTTAAATCGGCTAATATTACTGTTTTAAGAGATAGTGTTATTCATTTTGAGGATTTAAACCTTAATGTAATAGGTAGAGATGATAAAACAAATCTCAAAAGGAAGAAGATGTCAGTATTGGTTGAAAATATGCAAGATAATACCGTTAATATACTATTAGATCATCAGCCTTATCAGCTTGAAGAGGCTGCAGAGAATAAAATTGATTTACAATTTTCAGGACATACCCATAGAGGCCAAGTTTGGCCGATTTCTTGGATTACCGATCGCTTGTTTGAAAACTCTTATGGTTACTCTAAAAAGGATGATACGCAATATTATGTTAGTTCAGGAATTGGCATTTGGGGAGGACGTTATAGAGTGGGGACAAGGTCTGAGTTTGTTGTAGTAAATTTAAAAGGTAAAAACAGCAAGAAATAGGTGGAAAATAAGAGTTTTTCATTATCGTAAAATAAAAGCCTATTTTTGTAAAAAAATTAAAGATTGTGAATTATTTATCAGTTGAGAATATAGCTAAATCCTTTGGTGCACGTACACTTTTTGAGGATGTTTCTTTTGGAATTAACAAGGACCAGAAAATTGCGTTCGTTGCTAAAAATGGTACAGGAAAAACTACAATATTAAAAATATTGACTGGTGAAGACTTTCCAGATGCAGGACAAGTTGTGATGAGAAAAGGAATTCGTATGGAATTCTTGTCACAAGAGCCAAATTTACAAGATGAATTAACAATTGAAGAAAGTATTTTTGCTTCAGATAATGAGTCGCTAAAGGTAATCGAAGAGTATGAAAAGGCTTTAGAAAATCCAGACGATGCGGATGCTTATCAAAAAGCTTTTGAAAAGATGGAAGCGCATAATGCGTGGGACTTTGAAACACAGTATAAGCAAATATTGTTTAAACTGAAATTAGAGGACTTAAAAGCTAAGGTAAAGACCTTATCTGGAGGACAACGCAAGCGTTTAGCATTAGCTATAATCTTGATTAATAAGCCAGATTTATTAATTTTAGATGAGCCTACCAACCACTTAGATCTTGAAATGATTGAATGGTTAGAGAATTACTTCGCTAAAGAGAATATTACTTTGTTTATGGTTACGCACGACCGTTTTTTCTTAGAGCGCGTGTGTAATGAGATTATTGAGTTAGACAATGGTAAGATTTATCAGTATAAAGGAAACTATTCGTACTATTTAGAGAAAAAAGATGAGCGTATTGCGGCTGAAAATGCAAGCATTGATAAAGCGCAAAACCTGTTTGTGAAAGAGTTATCTTGGATGAGAAGACAGCCTAAAGCACGTACAACAAAATCTAAATCTCGTATTGATGATTTCTTTGTAATTAAAGAAAAAGCACATAGTAGAAGAATAGAGCATCAGGTAGAGCTTGAAATCAATATGGAGCGTATGGGAAGTAAGATTGTAGAACTTCACAAGCTTCATAAGAAATTTAATGATAAAGTCATTTTAAATGATTTTAGTTATTCATTTCAAAAAGGAGATAGAATCGGTATCATTGGTAAGAATGGTTCAGGTAAATCAACGTTCCTTAATATATTGACACAAGGATTACAACCAGATGCAGGTAAAGTAGTTATTGGTGAAACAATAAAAATAGGATACTATACACAGGGAGGTATCGTAGCTAAACCAGAGCAAAAGGTTATAGATGTTATTAAAGAGTATGGAGAGTTTATTCCTCTTGCTAAAGGAAGAACTATTTCTGCAGGGCAATTGTTAGAACGCTTCTTATTTGATAGAAAAAAGCAGCACGATTTTGTAGAAAAGTTAAGTGGGGGAGAGTTAAAGAGATTATACTTATGTACAGTTCTTATCCAGAACCCTAACTTTTTAATTCTGGATGAGCCTACAAATGATTTAGATATCGTTACATTAAACGTTTTAGAAAGTTTCTTATTAGATTATCCGGGGTGTTTAGTGGTTGTATCTCACGATAGATATTTCATGGATAAGATTGTAGATCATATGTTTGTCTTTAGAGGAGAAGGGGAGATTGAAGATTTTCCAGGTAACTACTCTGATTATCGTGCATACGAAGATAGTATAGAACCTTTAAAAGACGACGCTCCTAAAGAGAAAGTAAATTGGAAAGAAGCACAAGTTAAAAATGGATTGACTTTTCAAGAGCAGAAAGAATACCAAAAATTAGAAAGAGAAATTGGTAATCTTGAAACTAAAAAAGCGAAAATAGAAGCATTGTTTTCAGAAGGAAAGGTAGACGAAAGTCAAATTGACGAGAAAGCAAATGAACTTCAAAAAGTTTTAAACGAATTAGAAGAAAAAGAAGAAAAATGGTTCGAACTTTCTGCTAAAATGGAAGGGTAAAAACACAAAGAAATAAAAATGTAAAAAGCGTGATAAACAATTTTTATCACGCTTTTTTTTGTGCTTTTTACTAAAAAAAAGCGTTACTGCCTCCTTTAATTTAGGATATAATTGTGATTTAAACAAGAGTTTTTAATATAAAATTATTTAATATAAGTTATTGTTTTTCAGGTAGTTGTATTGTTTGTAAGTGTTAAAGTTTGGAAATAAGTGCTAAATAAATAGGTGCTTGGTAAAATAGAAGTAACTTTGCCCTCAGAAATTTCAAGTGGTGACAGGGCTTGAGAAATTAGTTTTAATGAGAAAAAAATGTTCTTTTTTTATCGGTCTTGTTTTATTAACAGGAGGTGTTGTATCAGGTTTCAAAAAGTATGAAACTATGTTATTAGAAGAGTACAAAATAGTACCTGAATCACCCTTATCATATGAGTTTCCAACAAGTGAAGAAGAGTCGGAAACTGCAAATGGAAAGTTAGTAGCAATACCGTTTATCGGAAAGAGTTATGTCGGTTTTAAACAGGCATTGGCAGTGCGAGAATCTTACGGATTATACAAAATTGTAAATTCTTATGGGTACATGGGAAAATATCAATTTGGAAAATTAGCACTACGTTCAATTGGTATTACTGATACAAGTGATTTTCTTGATAATCCTTTGAAACAAGAGAAAGCATTTGATGCTTTAGTTTCAAAAAATAAATGGATATTAAGAAAAGAGATTGAAAAATTTGACGGAAAACGTATAGGAGGAATCTCAATTACAGAATCAGGTATTTTAGCTGCGGCTCACTTAGGTGGGGCAGGTTCTGTAAAAAAGTTTTTAAACAGCAATGGTTTAAATAGCTTTGAAGATGGGTTCGGTACTTCAATACGTACTTATTTAAAAACTTTTAGTGGATATGATACATCTGAAATTACAGCAGTAAAAGATGCAATGGTTTCACTATAGTTTAACAAACAATATTTAAAAAGAGAGAGTTACAAATGTGATTTTCTCTTTTTTTTTGTTTTGTAAAAAAAACTTTTTACATTTGTCACTCAATACAAAGAGAAAAATGAATTTAATTCTTACAAATACTTGGTGGTGGACTAAACTTACGTCAGACGTCGTGAGCAGTCCTTGCTATGTATATATGAGTTAATAAGAAATAATATATATAATTGAAAAAGGCTTGTCGAACGACAAGCCTTTTTTTTTGTCTTAAACTGAAATTAAAAAAAATATAGAATATGAAATATCAAGTAGATCAAAACGGTTTTTATGGAAATTATGGTGGAGCATTTATTCCGGAAGCTTTAAGTCCAATTATTACAAAGTTGCAAAATGAGTATGTGCAAATTATTCAAGAGCCAAGTTTTCAGAAAGAAATGGAGGAGTTGTTAAAAGATTATGTAGGGCGTCCGACTCCACTGTACTTCGCAAAGGGACTTTCAAAAAAATACAATACAAAAGTTTACCTTAAGCGTGAGGATTTATGTCACACTGGTGCTCATAAGATTAATAATACAATCGGACAGATTTTATTAGCTAAGAAACTTGGTAAAAATAAGATTGTAGCAGAAACAGGTGCAGGTCAACACGGTGTAGCAACAGCTACTGTATGTGCTTTAATGGGAATGGAGTGTATTGTTTATATGGGAGCTTTAGATATTGCAAGACAAGCACCTAATGTAGCGCGTATGAAAATGCTTGGAGCTGAGGTTCGTGCTGCTGAATCAGGGGCTAAAACATTAAAAGAAGCTGTTGATGAGGCATTAATGTACTGGGTAGAAAATCCAGATGATACGTTTTACCTAATTGGTTCGGCAGTAGGTCCACACCCTTATCCTGATATGGTAAGTCGTTTTCAATCTGTTATATCTAAAGAAATTCGCAAGCAATTATTAGAGAAAGAAGGCAAAGAAGAACCAGATTATATTATTGCTTGTGTTGGAGGAGGTAGTAACGCAGTTGGTGCTTTTTACCACTTCTTAGAAGATAGTAATGTTAAGCTAATTGTAGCTGAAGGTGGTGGAGAAGGAGCAGATACTGATAAAACAGCGGCAACGTCATTTGTAGGTAAAGCAGGTGTGTTACACGGAAGTAAAACATTGTTTATGCAAGATGAGCAAGGGGAGCCCTTAGAAGCATATTCTGTATCAGCTGGTTTAGACTATCCAGGATTTGGTCCGTTATATGCGCATATGAAAGAACAAAATAGAGCAGAGTTTTATGCTATTAAAGATGACGAAGCAATGCAAGCAGGTTTAAACTTATGTAAAGATGAAGGGATTATTCCGGCAATTGAAAGTTCACACGCCTTAGCTGTGTTAGAACAGAGAAAGTTTAAAGAAGATGATATTGTGGTAATTAACTTATCAGGTAGAGGAGATAAGGACTTAGATAATTATAGAAGTTACTTTAATTTTTAATAAGAGATACAATTATGACTTATTTAGAGATTAGTACTTGAAGAGTACACAGTCGTTGTTTACAAACATAAAAGCCAATATTTACGTAGTAGATATTGGCTTTTAAATTTTATAAATAGTAAAATTATAGTTTAATTTTTCCAACCATTAGTTTAGGGTCTACCCATTTGTCAAATTCTTCAGTAGTTACATAACCCAATCTAACAGCCTCTTCTTTTAGAGTACTACCATTTTTATGAGCCGTCTGTGCTATTTCAGCCGCTTTATAGTATCCTATTTTGGTATTTAGTGCTGTAACCAACATCAAAGAGTTGTTTAATAATTCTTGTATACGTGGTGTATTAGGTTCAATACCAGCAGCACAATGAATGTCGAAAGAAATACAAGCATCGCCTATTAGCTTAGCAGATTGTAAAAAGTTTGCAGCCATTACAGGTTTAAATACATTTAGTTCAAAATGACCTTGTGTACCACAAAAAGCTATAGTGGTATCGTTTCCTAAGACCTGAGCAGCTACCATTGTAAGAGCTTCACATTGTGTAGGATTTACTTTTCCAGGCATAATAGAAGAACCGGGTTCATTGGCAGGAATTAAGATTTCACCTATACCCGAACGAGGACCAGAAGCTAATAAGCGAATATCATTGGCAATTTTAAAAAGTGAAACAGCCAATTGTTTAAGTGCTCCGTGTGTTTCTACAATAGCATCATGAGCCGCTAACGCTTCAAATTTATTAGGAGCCGTTTTAAAAGGAAGTTTAGTGAAGTCAGCAATGTATTGTGCTACTTTTTGGTCGTATCCTTCAGGAGTATTCAATCCTGTTCCAACTGCGGTACCACCTAATGCTAATTCAGATAAGTGATCTAATGTGTTATTTAGAGCTTTTAACCCATAATCTAATTGAGCTACATATCCCGATAGTTCTTGTCCTAAAGTTAAAGGAGTAGCATCCATAAGATGAGTTCGTCCGATTTTTACAACATCTTTATACAAAATAGATTTGCTGTGTAATGTATTTCTCAATTGTGTAACTCCAGGAATTGTATGCTCAATCACCGCTTTATATGCAGCAATATGCATAGCGGTAGGATAAGTATCATTAGATGATTGGGATTTGTTTACATCATCATTAGCTTTAATTACAGTCTCTCCCTTTCCAATTTCAAAACCAGCTAATACTTGTGCGCGATTAGCAATAACTTCATTCACATTCATATTGGATTGTGTACCAGAACCTGTTTGCCAGATTACCAGGGGGAAGTGTTCGTTTAATTTATTAGCAATTATTTCATCACATACTTGTGCAATAGCGTCTCTTTTATTTTGAGTTAAAACTCCTAAATCAAAGTTTGCAAAAGCAGCCGCCTTTTTTAAAAAAGCAAAAGCTTCTATGATTTCGTGTGGCATAGATGCCTCAGGACCAATTTTAAAGTTGTTTTTAGAACGTTCTGTTTGCGCTCCCCAATATTTATCATTAGGAACATTAACCTCTCCAATCGTATCCTTTTCTATTCTGTAGTCCATAGTTGTAGTATTTAGAATGATTATGTATAAATGTAGTGATTTTATTTAGGATAATTCTAAAGAAGGATAAAAAATAAAGCTTGAATAGGTCATATTTATAAAAATAGTTATATTTGAAGCGTATATACAAAAATTAATTCTGAAAAACATGTTTGAATTTCAACAGTATTTAGGTTTCATTGTTGCCATGACTGTTATAACAATGGCATTTTGGCTTTTAATATTTTTAGTTGGATTTGCTAGCTATTGGGCAGTAGGTGGAACTAGAGAATTCTTAAAAGAAAAGAAAGCTAAAAGACAGCAATTAGAAGAAGGTCAGATGTAATCATCTGATTAAAAAGATAAAGGCTCATAATATTTATATTATGAGCCTTTTTTATTTGTATAAAATTGGATGAAAGATTACTCTTGCTTTTGTGTGTAATAGGAGTATATGAATTAGTAATCTTTAAAAATAAAGCAAAAAAAAACCGAAGATTTAATCTTCGGTTAAAACAAATAGATTAAAAAATCAATTAGTTAGTCTTAAATAACATTTGTTTTTATTGTCTTTATTTATGCTTACATCATCATCATTTCTCCTTGATCACTTTCTCCTTCACCACCTCTTTGTTGCTTTTTACGATCATTTTTAGTTTGATTAAATCTATAAGTAAATGATAAGCTCACTTGACGACCTCTCCATTGCATTTCACTATGAGAGAAAGATTGTGGTAAGTTAATATCCATTTCTCTTTTTCTTGAGTTGAAGATATCACTTACATTTACAGTAATAGTTGCTTTTTCTTTTAAGAAATCCTTACTCAAAGAAGTATTCGCTGATAAATTACCTAATACTTTTCCTTGCGCTGTATTAAACGGTGATCTGTACATACCATTTGCTTGCCAATCAATTTTGTATGGTAGCGTTACTTTCGATGATATTCTTGTAAACCAAGCAAATGTATTTTTGTCAAAGTTTTGAGTTTGACTTGTACCATCTAAGTCAGTAAATGTATAATCTCCTTTTGTTTCAGAGTTGTATAAGTTGAAGTTACCATTAAGTCTCCACCATTTGTAAGGTGAATAATTTAAAGTAAAGTCTAAACCATATCTGTTTTCTGTAGCTAAGTTAATAGGAGAACTAACTGTAATAGGTGTTCCATTAGCTGTAGTTCCATTAATTCTCTTAACGAATTGGAACGTATCATCTGTTCTGTTGAAATAAGCAGAAGCACTTAATGTAAATCCACTCCATCTTGTTATAAATCCTAAATCAAAAGCATTTGTTTTTGCAGGATCTAAATCAGGGTTACCTTGGAAGTAGTTAATATCACTGGTATAGTTAGAGAATGGATTTAAAAAGAATCCTCTTGGGCGCATAATACGTCTACTATAACTTGCACTAACACTACTTGATGGCGAGATTTCATAATTTAAAAATACACTTGGAAAGAAGTCATTGTATTTTTTATTGTTGTAATCATTGCTTGACAATTGGTTTACATCAATATTGCTTGATTCCCAACGAAGTCCAACCATATAGTTAATCTTGTCTGTAATCTTATTACCATACTGCGTATAAAATGCATTTACTTGCTCTTTATACTCTAATATGTTAGACATATTTTTAGTGTCAATCCATTGATTATTTACAAGATTTGTAAATTTATAGTCGTTTCTTGTATTTTTAAATGTACCTAAATATCCTGCTTCAAAATGCCCGTTTTCACCAATAGGAAGAGTATAGTCTAAACGTACAATACCAGATTTATATTTATCATCGTTAGAATTTCTTTCAAATGATGTTTTATTTAAAAACTCATTGATATCTGATATATGCGATGTGTCATCACTCTTATCTTGAGAGATTGTCCCTTCAACAGTTAATTTGTGGTCATCTTTTTTGAATTTCTTTTCAAATGAAGTTGTGTACTCAACACTGTTCCAAGTTGATTTAGTGTTTTGTAATCTCTCGCGATTATATTGTAGCTCGTGATTAGCATCGTAGTATTGATAATCTACACTATTAGGAGCAGTACCATTATTTCTACGTACACTAACGCTATTCGACCAAGTAAATGAAGGAGTGATGTAATAGTCTAAACCAAACATTCCGTTGTAAACTTGTCTTTCTTTTTTATTGTCTTTGTACTCATTAATGAATTGCGTAGTATTTCCGTTAGCGTCAAAATATTGGTTGTCGTTAACTCCATATCCGTTGCTTTTACTATCTCTATACCCAAGTGTTGTATAGAAGTTGTATTTTTCACCTCTAATATTTAAGTTTCCACTTAAACCATAGTTACGAGGATCTCCAACAGTTCCAGTAATATTACCATTTAAACCTTGCGCTTTTCCTTTTTTCAAGATGATATTAATAATACCAGCACCACCTTCTGCCTCATAACGAGCAGATGGATTAGTAATAACCTCTACTTTGTCAATAGACTCAGCAGACAGAATACGCATAGCTTCTTGAATATTATTTGCAAGTCCTGTTGGCTTACCATCAATAAGTACCTTTACATTTTCGTTTCCACGTAAACTTACAGCACCCTCACTGTCAACAGTAATTGACGGCACATTGTCTAAAACATCTCCAGCAGTTCCTCCTTTGACAATCATATCTTGTCCAACATTATAAACTTTTTTGTCTAATTTAATGTCAACAGTAGATTTTTCCGCTATAACCACAACTTCACTAAGTAATTCTGTATCACCAGTTACTTTTTGTGTTCCCATATTTGTATTGCCATTGACAATAATATTATGAAGTTCGATAGTTTTAAATCCTAAGTACTCGATTTTTACAAAGTATGTACCATCAGGAACAGTAAAAGAATAGTTCCCTTTTGCATCTGTCATTCCACCAGATACAATATTTTCATTTTTCTCATTTTGAGCAAAAATACTGGCATACTCTAAAGGAAGGTTTGTTGCCGCTTCTACTACAGTACCAGATAAAGTACTTGATTTTGAGTTCTGCGCTAATGCTGTTATTCCTATAAACAGCGAAAACAGCATCAGGAGAACTTTTGTAGTTTTTAATCTTTTCATTATAGTCGATCGTTTAATACAACTTAGACTATAATTTGTGTTGAAGGTTTAACAGGTGTATTGTTAATTTTGTGTTAACAATACTAAAGTATTTCGTGAATCTTTTCTGTTGGTCGTGCTATTACAGCTTTTCCTCCATTAACAACAATAGGTCTTTCAATTAGTTTAGGATTGTTAACCATTGCTTCAATAATTTCTTCATCACTTAAGGTTTCATCTCCAAAAGTATCTTTCCATAAAGCGTCTTTTGTACGTACTAACTCAATTGGATTGTAGTTAAGTTTTTTAAGAATTGTCTTTACATCTGATTCTGTAAGGTCAGCTTCTAAATATTTTATAATTTTGTAAGCTACGCCTTGTTGTTCCATGAAAGCAATACTTTCGCGTGATTTGCTACAACGCGGATTGTGGTAAATTGTTATCATAAATAAGGAATTTATATCAAATATAGTACATTTTTTGAAATATGGGATTTATTGAGCAATTATTGAGAAAAAATAATAAACAAAAGTTATGGCATTATTTACCATTTTCTTTGTTTTTTTTGGGAATTATGTTTTTGAATTGGGTGTCAATTCGATTTTCTCGGGTTTCTACGAATGAAATTATAAAGATGAATATCGAAAAATATGGTAAAAACATTAATTTTTTGATAACAATAGGACCTTTGGTCTTTATGTTAGTGTTTCTTATTGTATGGGTATTAGCTGTTCATAAACAAAGTTTAAAAAGTTTAAGCACCTCTCGTTTTAAAGTAGATTTGAAGAGAGTATTGTTTTCCTTTAGTCTATGGAGTTTGGTTATTATTGGTTTTTTTGTGTATTCCTTTATTGATAGTCCAGCTGATTTTGAGTTTAATTTAAAGATTGGACCCTTTTTAGTGTTCTTCATTTTTGCAATTATTTTAATTCCATTGCAAACGAGTTTTGAAGAATACTTTATGCGTGCTTATTTAATGCAGGGAATAGGATTGGCAACTCGCAGTAGAGCTATAGCTTTATTTGCTACATCTATTATTTTTGGATTAATGCATTTAGGAAATCCAGAAGTAGAGAAGGTAGGCTTGATTATAATGACTTATTATATCGGTACTGGTTTTTTCCTTGGTATTATAACCTTAATGGATGATGGTATAGAGTTGGCATTAGGATTCCATGCAGCAAATAATTTAATTGGAGTGTTATTAGTTACAGCAGATTGGACAGCTTTTCAAACTAATTCAATATTCGTTAATGTAAATCAGGATAATGAAATTGCAATATGGGAATATATTATACAATTAGGGGTAGTATTACCACTTGTTGTGTTCATTTTTGCTAAGAAGTATGGTTGGAAAAACTGGAAGCATCAGTTGTTTGGAAAGGTAATTGAACAGAATTAATTATGAGTTTAAATTATATACATCCTGAGTTTAGATTAAATGATCAATCTTATGGAATAGATGAACTATGTTCGTTGGCTAATAAGATGATTTTAAGTACAGAAGAATACTTAGTTGATTTAGGGAATCTGATCTTACAATGGTTTGATAATCGTGATTTTGTTATCTTAACAACTTCAGGAACGACGGGACCTCCAAAGCAGATTCAGTTAAAAAAGGAGGCAATGGTTTGCTCAGCCAAAGCAACTGGTACTTTTTTTGATATTAAATCTGGAGACACTGCACTTTTGTGTATGTCAACAAAGTTCGTTGGAGGAAAACTAATGTTTATCAGAGCTCTTTTATTAGGATGGCAGTTGGATGTGATAGCACCATCGTCTTCTCCTTTAAAGGGTAATGAAAAGGTTTATGATTTCGTTGCAATGGTTCCAATGCAGGTAGAAAACTCAATTGAAGAGTTGAGTAATGTAAAGAAGATAATTATTGGAGGAGCTAAAGTAAATGCAGCATTAACTGAGAAGTTAATACCACTAAGTACCCAAGTTTATGAAACGTATGGGATGACTGAAACGATTACTCATATTGCAGCTAAGCGAGTAGGAACTGAAGTGTTTTCTGTTTTATCACACGCAACTGTGATGCAAGATGACCGAGGTTGTTTAGTTATTGATGCGCCAGCTGTCAATTCTGAATTAGTGATTACCAATGATTTGGTTGAATTGATAGATAATTCTCATTTTAAATGGATGGGGAGAGCAGATAATGTAATTAATAGTGGGGGTGTGAAACTTTTTCCTGAGCAAATAGAAGAAAAGTTGTCAAAAAGAATTCCTTATCGTTTCTTTGTTATTGGAAAAGAGGATGATTATCTGGGAAATAAACTTGTGTTGGTGATTGAAAGTACACCTTATAACCTATCAGAAGATGTGTATAGTGAACTTTCAAAATTTGAAAAACCAAGAGAAGTTCAGTTTGTAGAGAAGTTTATTGAAACTGAATCAGGTAAAATCATCAGGAAAAAGAATATTCATTAAATTCAATTACTAAATGAAGAGAAATAATGTGTGTAACCTTATCCTTAGTTGGGTAGTGGCTTGTATGGTGTCTTTCGGTGGAACAGCTTACGCAAAAAAGATTATTAGAACAGGAGATAATACTAATCAGATTTCAAAAGAAATGCTGACTCGTATTTTAGAGAAGAATAGAGTGTATAAAACAGAAGGTGTTGTAGCTGACTATATTCCAGAATTAGGAAAGATGAATCCAAACTTAATGGCGTTCTCTGTTGTTAAACCAAATGGAGAAGTAGTTAATGTGGGTGATGTATCTCAAAAATTCACAATGCAAAGTATTTCTAAGATTATTTCATTAATGATTGCAGTTCAAGAGAAAGGCGAGAGTGAAGTGTTTTCTCGTATGGGATATTACGGAACTGACAAGCCATTTAATCACTATGCAAATTTAGAAACAAAAGGTAAACCATTAAACCCAATGATGAATGCAGGGGCTATTTTAACTACTGCTTTATTAGAAGGAGAGAAAGATGTACCGTTTCAAAAGATTCTTGATTTAGTACGCTATATAACTAAAAATGATAAAATAGACTATAGTCACGAAGTATTTATGTCTGAAAAGGAAACAGGACACCGCAATAGAGGTATTTTCTATTTACTAAAGAATAACGGACTGATTGAGGGAGAAGAGGATAAATTAGACAACTATTTCAAACAATGTTCTATTGAGGTTACAGCAGAGGACTTAGCTAAAATTGGTTATTTCTTTGCTAATCAGTGTACACGTTTTGACGGAGATGACAAGTATAAAGATTCGGCTATGTCTCGTTTAGTTCAATCGCAAATGCTTGTGGCTGGAATGTACGATTTTAGTGGAGAATATGCTCGTACTGTTGGTTTACCAAGTAAGTCTGGAGTTGGTGGAGGAATTGCAGTTAGTGTTCCAGGTAAGATAGGAATAGGTACTTTTAGTCCTGGCTTAGATAAACAAGGAAACTCAATCGTTGGTTACCATATGATTTTGGATTTAGTAAATGAGCTAAACTTAAATTTATTTCAATAGATAAAGAGAAGGCTTCTGTCTTTAGTTAATAATAAATAAGGCTGTATCAATTAATGATACAGCTTTTTTTGTTTGTAAGAACAGATGAGGTGTAAATCTTGTACTTTATATCTTTAACTATTCAATCTAAATAGGAGGTTGCTATAAAAGGATAAGATAAAGCTGTAACAATTGATAATATAGCCTTTTTGGCTCTTGAGTGATATTAGGACATAATGAGTTTAGGAATAGCTTATGTATGCTTTAATTCAACCTGTAGTTGAAACTTGTATTAGTAGCCGCTTATTAGCATAAGTATAATAAAACAATAAGGCTGTTTCATTCACTGAAACAGCCTTATTGTTTTTATAAGTTTTCAACTTGTATAAATTGCTATGGTGCAATTGTAGTAAACAAATACGTTGCAAATAATACCAATAAAACAATACCGTGTTGAATATTCGTTCTTCCTGAGCTAATAGAAATATAAACCGTTGCTAAAGAAGTAATCAATAGTAATGTTGATTTTGCATCAATCCCTAATGCAACTGTCATTCCTGAGATGTAGGCAACAATAGCTACAGCAGGAATTGTTAGTCCAATAGAAGCTAAAGCAGATCCAATAGCTAAGTTTAAACTTGTTTGTAGTTGATCTCTTTTAGCTGCTTTGTACGCTGCTAATCCTTCTGGTAATAAAATTACTCCCGCAATGATAATACCTACTAAAGAAATTGGCGCACCAGCATCAACAACAGCACTTTCAATAACTGGTGATAGCTTTTTAGAAAGTAAAACAACAGAAACTAAAGCGATAATAAGTACGATAAACGCCACTATAGTTGTTGGAATATTTACATCTTCATTATGGTCATCGTTATTTTGATTTTCGTTATTGTTGTTAGTATTGTCTTCTTCAGCAACAAAGTAATTTCTGTGTCGAACAGTTTGTACTGCTAAGAAACCAGCGTAAAGAATAAGAGAAACTATAGCAACAAAAATTAACTGATTATTTGTATAACTATTTCCAGGTTGACTGGTAGTATAGTTTGGTAGAATTAACGTAAGAGTTGAAATAGCAATTAAGGTAATTAAACCAGTGCTCACCCCTTGCTTGATGAAATTTTGTTCTTTGTGGTGGTATCCTCCAACCCAAAAACAAATCCCCATTATACCTGTAAGAATAATCATTATTGCTGCGAATACTGTATCTCTTGCTAAGAACGAGGGTTCATCATTACCTTCACTTAGCATAATAGAAACAATAAGTGATACTTCAATTACTGTGATAGCTAATGCTAAAATAATAGTACCATATGGTTCTCCAACTCTATGTGCAACAGTTTCTGCTTGGTGAACTGCAGATAAAACAGAACCAATCAAAAATACTCCTAATAGAATATCTGTAAAGACTGTATCTGGTAAAGAAGATTTAAAGAAGATTAATAATAGAGCAACTATTGGAACAATAATACTCCATAGAGGTACTTTAATAGATGAAAGTAATTTTTTTAAATTCATAGGCTAATTATATCAAATGTTTATTTTGAGGTAAAAATAATGTTTTTGATTTAAAAAGTCAATATTTTTATTTTAATATAAATAATATTTATTAATGATAGTTAAAAGAATTGAATTTGTGTTAATTCAATAATTATGCTAAAACCCTGCTTAATGGAATGTTTTTTTAAATACTATGGTTTTAGTATTATAGAAGCAGTAGAGGAGTATTCACGTTATTTTTGAGGTTGAATTTCTGAATAGAGATAATGTTGTGTTAGTGTAGAAAATCAGATTGTAGAAGGTGAAGGAGTTTTCTAATGAGTTAATTTAGAAATTTGCTACGGAATCCAGTAGTGGTAAACAAGAGAGAAGGCTTGATATAATGTAGATCCGAATTCTTTTTTGCGAGGTACTATTTTGATTTATATAAAAGAAGGTTGTGAATTATAGTAGAAAATACTTCATCAAGTGATTAAAGGAATATGTTCGGTATTATCAATTAAGTATTTCGTTTGTAAGGGAATGAACATAAAAAAAGGCTACCTCCTTTTGGAAGTAGCCTTTGGTATAAAGATATTAATCTTTTAATTCTTCTTAGAATTGCTCTCTACCTGAGAAGTGGAAAGCACCTTCGATAGCAGCGTTTTCGTCGCTATCAGAACCGTGTACTGCGTTCTCACCAATAGATTTAGCGTATTTTTTACGGATAGTACCTTCAGCAGCTTCAGCTGGGTTAGTAGCTCCGATTAATTTTCTGAAATCTTCAACAGCGTTGTCTTTTTCTAAGATAGCTGCTACGATTGGACCTCTAGACATGAATTCAACTAATTCACCGTAGAATGGTCTTTCTGCGTGTACTTCGTAGAATTTTTGAGCGTCTCTAACAGTTAATTGAGTTAACTTCATTGAAACGATTTTAAATCCTGCTTCTGTAATCATGTTTAAGATTCCTCCGATGTTACCTGCTTCAACTGCATCAGGTTTGATCATTGTAAAAGTTCTGTTCGTTGCCATTATTCTTTTTATTTAATTTGTTGCAAAAATAGTCTTTTAACCTTACAAGAGAAGATATTATTTATAAAAAACATCTCTTTTTTCAGGTTATTTTTATTTAACGACTGGTATATCCAATAAACGTTGGGCTAATTCAATCATTTCTGGTGTACCCGTGTGTTTTTTAGGCTCATCAGAAAGCTTTACTACATCTGTCCAATGTCCACCTTCTGGTAGCGCTTGTGTCATTTTAATCACAATATTCATTGCTTCTAAACCAACATCATTTGTAAAGTCAGTTCCAATTCCAAAAGACATTCCGATTCTTCCTTTACAGTGTTTAGCAATTCGCTCTACTTTTTCAGGATTTAATCCGTCAGAGAAAATGATTGTTTTTGAAGTTGGATCAATGTTTAAGCTTTGATAATGTGCAATTGTTTGGTCTGCAAAATCTAATGGATCACCACTATCGTGTCTAACCCCATCAAATAGCTTAGCAAATTTCTTGTCAAATTGTTCAAAGAAAACAGTACTTGTGTATGTATCTGTTAACGCAATTCCAAGATCTCCTCTGTACGTATCTACCCAATGCTCTAATCCCATTGAATTAGCCATTTTGAATCCGTATTTAGCTGCGTGAAACATAAACCACTCGTGTGCGTGTGTACCGATTGGTTTAGTACCGTATTTCATTGCTAAGTGAACATTACTTGTTCCTATGAAAGAACCCTCTCCATATTTTTGAAGCGTTTCTACTACAACTTGGTGAACAGCATAAGAATGTCTTCTTCTTGTTCCAAACTCTGCAATTGTAACACCTAATTTTTTGTAGTTCTCTATTTTAGTACGCGTATTAGCAATAACCTTATCAGCAGAATCTCTCTCTCCGTCAGTCATATTGTAATAAAGCTCACAAATGATAGACATAAGAGGAACTTCCCATAAAATAGTTCGATACCAATACCCTTTGAAAGATACCTCTAAATCATCACCATCTTGTTTAATTTCAACTTCAGACGGGTCGTAGTGATAGCCTTGTAAGAAATCTAAATAGGTAGGATCTAAGTACGGACAGGTTTTTTGTAAGAAAGCTTTTTCTGCTTTAGTCAATTTTAACTTTGCCATTTCATCCACAGCTGCACGTAAAGCCTCTGCAAACCCTTTAGGGTATTTGTGTTTACCTCTATTAATAAAGATATAAGACGCCTTAGCAAATGGGAATTGTTTAATAGCAGCGTGCTGCATAGTAAACTTGTAAAAGTCATTATCTAAAATAGAAGTAATAACTTGATTAGTATGAGCTGTTTCCATTGTTGCTTCTTTGTTTAAATTAAAATATCACTTTCTAAATCAGATTTTTCAATGTCAAACTTGAAGTTAAGTTTGTGCATCAAGTCCAGTACTAATTTTTTGTACCAGTTTTCTGATTTAGGATGGATATAAATCTTTTCTATTAATTGTGCGATATCCACGTGAATCTTTACGCCCTCTTGAATGTTGAGGTTTAAAGGAGTAACATCTGAAATTACCCTAACTTCTTTTTCATATTGAAAACTCTTTCTCTTAAAAAGAAAAGGGAAGAAGTTATCTTCAAACGGGATATACTCTTTTTTATAATCTATATAGTGAACTTCACCAATGTGTTGAGGTACCCTTGTTTCAGCTTTTAGCGCTTCTTGCATTCTACCAATTGTAGATTGAATTGCTAAGCCTTCATTGTTTTTAGTAAAAATCTGCCACATTGCAAATGATTCGTATTCATTGATGTGCCAACTACTAATAACAACGTTTTTTCTCTTTTGTTTGTATTGATCTAAGAAAAAAGGCTTGTCTGCACTAATTCTTTTGATTTCTTCAAAAGTAGGTTCACTGAAAGTACCTTCAAATTGATCTTCAAACTTATCAGACCTCGACATAAACATTTTATTCGACAACAAGAGATCTAAGAATTTAGATAAATCCATATATTTCCAAATCACCGTATCCGGGTCTTCAGGCAATCGTATGTTCTTGTTCTCGATATACATATTAGTCTAATGTTTGTAGGGACACTAATTTTGAATATGTTCCTTTTAAGGATAGTAATTCTTCGTGTGTACCTTGTTCTACTATTTTTCCTTTTTGTAACACTACAATTAAGTCTGCACTTTGAATTGTAGATAACCTATGAGCAATAACGATAGAAGTTCTGTTTTTCATCATATTTTCTAACGCTACCTGTACTAACTTTTCGCTCTCAGTATCTAATGCTGAAGTAGCTTCGTCAAGTATCATAATAGGAGGGTTTTTCAATACTGCTCGTGCAATTGAAATACGTTGTTTTTGTCCACCTGATAATTTGTTTCCAGAATCTCCAATGTTAGTATCAATACCATTTGGAAGGTCTTTTACAAACTCATAGGCATTAGCAATCTTTAATGCCTCTATGATTTCTTCATCAGTAGCATTTTCTTTTCCTAATTTAAGGTTATTTTTAATAGTATCATTAAACAAGATGCTGTCTTGTGTAACTAAACCAATCATTCCTCTTAAATCGTGAATATTCAAATCGCGAATGTCTTGTTCATCTATCTTTATAGCTCCTTCATTAATATCCCAGAAACGAGTCAATAAATTAGCCATTGTACTTTTTCCACTTCCAGATTGACCAACCAGAGCAACTGATTTTCCTTTAGGAATAGAAAGAGAAAAGTCTTTTAGCACATAATCCTCTTCATATTTAAAAGAGATATTATCTACTTTGATAGCCTTGTCAAAAGAAGATTTAGCAATAGCATTCGGTTTAGAGTCAATAGGGTTTTCTTCTTCTAATATTTCTAACACACGTTCTGCTGCTGCATTACCACGTTTTAAGCTATAAGAAGCTTTAGACATTGCTTTAGCAGGAGTTAGAATATTATAAGCCATACCAATGTATGCAATAAATGAAGCACCTGTTAAAGTACCTTCACCTAAAACTAAATGACCACCGTAAACTAATAAAACAGAAATAGTTACAATTCCTAAAAACTCACTCATAGGAGAAGAAAGGTTTTGACGATTTAATATTTTATTGTTTAATTCATAAAAAGTTTGTGTAGAACCTTGGAATTTATCGTTGAATCTCTTCTCTGCATTAAAGCTTTTAATTACTTTTAATCCAGCCAAAGATTCTTCAATAATAGATAAAAAGTATCCTTGTTCTTCAGAAGCTTTTTGTGAGCTTTTCTTTAAAGTTTTACCAACTTTAGAAATGATAATTCCTGAAATAGGTACAAAAATAAATACGAATATAGTCAACTCTGTACTGATGAAGAACATTGCTACAATTGTAAATACAATCGTTAATGGCTCACGTACCACTACTTCTAAAATAGAAAGGAATGAGTGTTGAATTTCTAATACGTCAGAGGTAATTCTTGAAATAACGTCACCTTTTCTTTTTTCAGAGAAGAAAGCAAGAGGTAAGTCAACTGCTTTTTTGTACATCGCATTACGGATGTCCTTTAATACACCATTACGCAAGAATGTAATAAAATACATTGCCCAATAGTTAAATAAGTTTTTCAATAAGAAAAGCGAGATGATAATTGCCGCTAACCACATCAATGTGTTTTGTGCTCCATGTTCAGCAGAGTACTGCGTAAGGTAAAACGACATTGAGTCTTGTAAATAGTTTTTAGCGTGTCCAAGCGTAGTATATACAGGTTTTTCAGTGATAGGTTTCTCATCACCAAATAGTACAGTAAGCATTGGAATTAGGGCAACAAAAGACAATGCACTGAAAAGTGCATATAGGATATTAAAGAATATATTTAAGTAAGCGTAGTTCTTATAAGGTTTCGCAAAGCGAATAATCTTTTTGAAATATTCGTTCATATATTGTTGTTGTATAAAGGGGAAATAAAAAGATAGACTGGCATTGCTACCAGTCTATTCTATTTAGTTTAATTTCATTTCTTTAATGATATCTTGAATTTTCTGGTCTAAAAGTTGCTCAGTAGCTTTTACTTCAGACAAGTCGTGTAACGGTTCGTTTACACTGAAATAGAACTTAATCTTTGGCTCAGTACCACTTGGACGAGCTGCGATTTTCGTACCATCTTCAAGATAGTAAATCAACACGTTTGACTTAGGAACATCAATCGTTTCAATTTCATTTGTAATTAAGTTTTTAGCCTCACTACTTTGATAATCTTCAACACATACTACGCGTTGTCCGATAATTTCTGTTAATGGGTTTTGTCTTAATTGAACCATCATTTCTTTAATTTCTTCTGCTCCAGAAATACCTTTTTTCACAAGAGAAATTAAATGTTCTTTATAGAAACTATTATCAATGTAAAGGTTCATCAATTCTTGGAAGAATGAGCTTCCAGCAGCTTTTGCAATTGCAGCAATCTCACAAACTAATAACGTAGAAGCAACAGCATCTTTATCGCGTACTGCGTCACCTACCATATATCCGAAACTTTCTTCACCACCACCGATGAACTTTTGATCTGGACATTCGTTGATGAATTTAGCAATCCATTTGAATCCTGTTAAACCAACTTTACACTCTACATTGTAGCTTTCTGCTAAGTCTAACATCATAGGAGTCGATACAATTGTAGAACCGATAAATTCGTTTCCTTTGAATCCTTTGTTTCGTTTCCATTGCTCTAATAAGAAAGCAGTCATCATAACCATAGTTTGGTTACCATTTAACAATCTCATATTTCCATCAAGGTCACGTACTCCAATACCGATACGGTCAGAATCAGGGTCAGTACCAATAACGATATCTGCACCTTTTTCATCTGCTAATTCCATTGCCATTTTCAATGCTTCTGGCTCTTCTGGATTTGGAGATTTTACAGTTGGGAAGTCCCCATTTGGTTCTTCTTGTTCTTTTACAATGAATACATTTTTGTATCCAGCAGCTTCTAAAGTTCTTGGAATAAGTTTAATAGAAGTACCGTGTAAAGAAGTATAAGATATTTTTAATCCGTCTTTGATATTTTGAGGAGTATCAAAGCTTGCATTTTCAATTGTAGATTGGATGAATGCTTTGTCTAACTCTTCACCAACGTAAGTGATTAAGCTGTCGTTTCCGGTGAATTGTACTTCGTCATAGCTTAATGAATTGATTTCGTCAATAACTGCAGCATCGTTTGGAGGAACAATTTGTCCACCATCTTGCCAGTACACTTTGTACCCGTTGTATTCAGGAGGGTTATGTGAAGCAGTCAATACAATACCAGCATTACAGTTGTAATGTCTAACAGCGAAAGACAACTCAGGAGTAGGACGCATTTCAGAGAATAAGTAAACTTTTATTCCATTTGCTGTAAAAACGTCAGCTACTACTTTCGCTAATTCTTGACTGTTATGACGACAGTCATAGTTAATAGCTACTTTCCACTCTTGTCCAGGGAAAGATTCTTTGATATAGTTAGATAAACCTTGTGTATTTTTACCCAAAGTATATTTGTTGATGCGGTTTGTACCGATACCCATAATACCACGCATACCACCTGTTCCAAATTCTAAGTTTTTGTAAAAACTATCTTTAAGTAGGGCAGGGTCAGTATCAATCATTGTTTGAACAGAAGCCTGTGTGTCAGCATCGAAAGGTGATTTTAACCACAATTCTGCTTTTGCTAAGATTTCTTTTTCTATTTGCATAATATTAAATTTTAGTGTGGATTAAAAACCGCTTTGTTCAGCGATTTTATATCTACTAATGTTTGTTCTCGTTTTTAAAATCATTTCTCCTAAGAAACCAGCAAGGAACATTTGTGTTCCAATTACCATTGTTGCTAAGGATATATAAAACCAAGGATTCTGTGTAACCAAAATCGCTGTTTCATTGTTGTATAACTTGTATAATTTACTCATTCCAATACCAAAGGCAGCACAGAATCCAATACCAAAAGTTATTCCTCCTAAGGTACCGAAAAAATGCATTGGTCTTTTCCCAAATTTTGATAAAAACCAAATTGTAATAAGATCTAAGAAACCATAGATAAAACGGCTCATACCAAATTTAGTTGTACCGTATTTTCTTGCTTGGTGTTGTACTACTTTTTCACCGATATTGTCATATCCTTCATTCTTTGCAAGAACAGGAATGTAACGATGCATTTCACCGGATACTTCAATGTTTTTAATCACCTCGTTTTTATAGGCTTTTAATCCACAATTGAAATCGTTTAAAGTAACACCGGATGTTTTACGGGCAGCCCAATTGAATAATTTAGAAGGAAGGTTTTTAGCAATGACTGAGTCATATCTCTTTTTCTTCCAACCAGATACCATATCAAAACCATCAACAGTAATCATTTTGAATAATTCTGGGATTTCATCAGGACTGTCTTGTAAGTCGGCATCCATTGTAATGACTACATCTCCATTCGCTTGTGCAAATCCAGCGTGTAGTGCTTGTGATTTACCAAAGTTACGTTGAAAACGTATTCCTTTTGTATGAGAATCGTCATATGATAATTGTGAAATTATTTTCCAAGAATCATCTTTACTACCATCGTCTACAAATAAGATTTCATACGAAAAGTCGTGCTCACGCATAACCTTCGTTATCCACTGATGCAGTTCGGGAAGCGACTCTGCTTCATTAAGCAAAGGAATTACAATTGATAAATTCATTTATTACTTGCGTTTCTTAGGCTGTTTTGGTTCAGCAATTACTTCTTCTGTGTGTTCTTCAACAGGTGGAATAAATTCAGACTTGTTTTTAAAAATAGCAGCTAAAAGTAACCCTAAGATAGAGTTTCTCAATATACTACCAGCCCACATAAACAATTGAGATTTTGGCGCAAACTGACTTATGTCGCGTGCTTTTTGTAATTGTTCATCTATTTGGTCTTGTGGTAAACCTGAATTATCTAATGTTTGAATAAGCATTTCATACAATGCTTTATTTACGACATCTTTTGCCGCTGGGTCAACAACGTTAAACAATAAGTTATATACAATATAGTTTACGGTAACCCCAATAGTAATCATGATTAAGTAAGGAGTAAACGCCTCTCTAAAAGTTACATATCCACCACATTTGTTTTTAGCAACAAGGACAGATAAAATACCAAGACATACAACAACTCCCATATTGAAGAAACCTGCAAGTGTGTTGGCAAATAATGTTTGATCTGTGAAAAAGATAACACAGTTAAACAAGATATAATAGATGGCTAATATAATTCCAAAAGTGATTCCTACTTTATTTACGGTACTCTTCATTACGATTTTAATAGATATAATTGACAAATATACTAAAAATAACCCTTTACCTTTTGGTTACAATAAGAGAATATTAACATTAACTATGGAAGATTTGCTGTCTGTTATAGTTGTACTACAAGAAGTTTGTGTAGCTAATTGATCAGTAGGGAAGTATAAAACAAGAAGTGAGCCTTTAACTCACTTCTTGTTTCTATGTGTTATAGCATTTAAGGTGTTTGCGTTTGGGGTTTTAAGCCAGTCATTTGTTCTAACGACTTAAAGAAATCTTTTCTCATTTGTGGCGTCATATTCTTTACCCTTGCTTGTCCGTGGTCTTTACCAGGTAAAACAAAAGACTTAGAATTTACTTGTTTTGTTGGTACTACCATAGACGCACTCCAAGTGTCTGTTTCTCCATACACATAAAGAATGTTGTTTGCTTCTGTATCTAACCACATTTTTACCTTTTGGATTAATTCGTCAGAAAATACGTCATATGTAGTTCCTTTTGGCATAAAAGTAGCCAGTGGATTATGGTCAAAGCTAACGTATTGTTTGAAAGGTGTAATATCATACCCATAGTATCCTAATTGTGTGCCCGCTTGGTAAAAGTGTGAAGCAAAACGTTCAATTGTTTTATCGCTAAAGAAGTCGATGTTACTCACACTTAAAAAGTGCTCTGTTAGTTCGTCTAAGTTTGTAGTATTTGGAAATACAGTACAAGAATGCCCAGATTGCCAAAAGCCAAAACTATATTCTAATACTGCATATTCAAAGGCTTTTTCAAGAGAACCTAAGTAGTCAAAAGTCAAGTTAGCTCCTTTAGCATACCAATTTAGCTTTTCTAAGATTGCCTTTTTGTTTTTAAACAAGCTTATTTGAATAGTGTAAATCTTGTCGCGACACGTTTTATCTCCAACTTGTTCAAGAAAAGGGTAGATACGTGGTTCTTCTAAGGATTGGTTAAATGGTGCTACGTAAGGAATCGCTACATCAACATCATTAGGGTAGAAGTATTTGTAGTAAATAGCCGTTTGTCCGCCTTTGCTAATACCCGTACTAATCCATTTTCCGTGGTATAATTCACGAAACAATTGGTTAATTTCGTGTAGATCGGTTGTTACTTGTTCCATTGTCAGAAATTCCCACGGTTTGCCATCAGGAATTGACTCGCCAAAATAGCGATGTTCTATATTGAGGTAATTACTGTTTAAGTAGCTTACCATTTCACTTGCGCGTACATATAAGTTATACCCGTTGGTTTCCATAATCGTTGGTCTGTCAAAACCTCTGTGGTAGTAATGTACTTTTTGTTTAAAATACCCTTTAGAAGGGTCGTTGTGATCTACTAATTGTCGTATAAACAATTCATACAACAGATAGTCATCGTCATTTGTTTCTATCTGTTTAAAAGTTACATTCTTTAAATTGTAAAGTGCTTGTTCTACAACCTTTTTGTCGGGATGAGCAAAAGACAGTAAGTAGAAGCATAAAAAGAGTAAGGTAGTGAGTGTTTTTTGCATTGGTTTTGTGTGTTTGAAGGTGTTATAAAAATAGTTTAGGTTTATCAATATGATGTAAATCCAAGTTTGAAGCCTTGGAAAGCAAAAAGATAGGGATTATACTTTGTTTGAACAAAAAATAATTTAAATACTTATTTGATAATTGAATTTTAGTTGTACATTTGCACACTGAAAAGTAAATAATTATAACAAAAAAGTTATCGGAAGTTTACACCTTTCTTGAAAATAGAAAGCTTCGGGACGGAAAATAACTCAAAATTTAAATAGAATTTATCATGAAAAAAGGTATTCACCCAGAAAATTACAGATTAGTAGCATTTAAAGATATGTCTAACGAAGACGTATTCATCACAAAATCAACAGTAGATACAAAAGAAACTATCGAAGTTGACGGAGTAGAATACCCAGTGTTCAAAATGGAGATCTCTCGTACATCTCACCCATTCTACACAGGTAAATCTAAACTTATCGATACTGCAGGACGTATTGACAAATTCAAAACTAAATACGCTAAATTCAAAAAATAATTTAGTATATCATATAATAAGAACCTCTCAAGCAATTGAGAGGTTTTTTTTTGGTCCGTTGTGAGAAAATGTTGTGTTTTTCCAGCTGATTAAAGTAACTTTGATTTCAATTAGAAAAAGATCCGATTAATTATGAATTATATTTTATTTGATGGAGACGTAAGAGAGGCATTATTGCCATTTACTTTTACTCGCCCAGTAGCTGATATACGTATTGGTATTCTTACAATTAGAGAAAAATGGGAGACTTACCTGCGTTATACTACAACTACATTAACGGAAGAATATTTGTCTGCTAAATTTCCAATGGTAGAGGTAGAAAACAATGTGATGATTAATGCATCTTACTTGCCAAACCGTGAATTAGCTGACCTTATTTTAGACTTAGAGCCAATGCAGGCTGTAGTTTATCAAGAAGATATCATTGCTTTTTATACACAAGAAACACAAGAGGAAGTAGATTTTAATGATTATACATTAATTTCTTATGAAGGAGAGTTAATACAAGTTGCTAATAAATGGGATATTTTCCAAAAGAACGATGAGGCGCTTCGTGCTGACTTTGCTCTTGTTACGGAAGATAGAATATCAGAGCCAATCCCTTCTAATGTTAATGTAATCGCTCCAGAGAACGTATTTATTGAAGAAGGTGCAAAGTTAGCTTTTGTTACTTTAAATGCTTCTACAGGTCCAATTTACATCGGTAAGGACACCGAGATTATGGAAGGGTCAATTATTCGTGGACCTTTTGCTCTTTGTGAAGGTGCCCAAGTAAAATTGGGAACTAAAATATATGGTGCTACTACAGTTGGACCAGAGTGTAGAGTAGGAGGAGAAGTGAATAACTCTGTAATGTTTGGTTATTCAAACAAAGGACATGACGGATTCTTAGGGAACTCGGTTTTAGGGGAATGGTGTAATTTAGGAGCAGATACAAACAACTCTAACTTAAAGAACAACTATGCACCTGTTAAATTGTGGAACTATGAAACAGGTGATTATGAGAATACAGGTTTACAGTTCTGTGGATTAATGATGGGAGACCACAGTAAAAGTGGTATTAACACTATGTTTAATACAGGAACAGTAGTAGGTGTGTCTTGTAGTATTTTTGGAGGTGGTTTTCCTAAAACATTCTTGCCAAACTTTACTTGGGGTGGTGTAGAATCTACAGATCACTACAAAGTAGACAAGGCTATTGAGACAATGAAGATTGTAATGGAAAGAAGACATATCGAGTTAACACCAATTGATGAGGAGATAATTCGTCAAATTGCTGCAGATACTGAATTAGAAAGATTTCAACACAGTTTGAAAAGATAATATGAAAATGTGAAAAGGGGCTATCTCATTGAGATAGCCCCTTTTTTTATGCTTTGTTATTTATCATACACACTACAAGATACAATGTATTCTTAATAATATGATACTGTTTGTGGTCTGTCGTAATTAAAGTTAGGTAACGACATATCATATTGACTTGAATTAGCTCTAAAAATACTTGAACCAGCATCTGGCATTGTAGGGTAGAATATCAATGATATCGCTATTTTACTAAATACCAAGTAATCGTTATTCGCTACTACTCCAATACTAAAACGAGAATACAATTTTGAGTCTAAAAAGCGGTTGTTCTTATCTCCCATAAAAGCTGTTTCTATATTAAAGAATGGGTTAAAGCGAAATCCTTTCCATTCATACGGAGCGTAGGACTGCCATTGGTATGCCATTGAAAACCTACGTGTCCCCGTTATTTTTTGAGCTCTTATTCCTTGTATAACACCGTCTAAGCGCAATTCATCACCAACATTATCTATTCTATTAGTACCTAAAACT
Organism: Myroides sp. C1519; assembly: GCF_038039755.1. Lineage (NCBI taxonomy): Bacteria > Pseudomonadati > Bacteroidota > Flavobacteriia > Flavobacteriales > Flavobacteriaceae > Myroides > Myroides sp. C1519. Next base: position 48,834 of record NZ_JBBPHM010000017.1, on the reverse strand, counting down.
AATTGGGGGATGAAGAAATGACGGAACCTCCAATTGCCCATCATAAAGAGTTTAGTGAAATATGTACCTTCTAATCTAAATGCTCCTTGTTCTGCTTTATTGCCAAAGAAATAACTACCCCATTCTATGTTTCCTGCAAAATAACCTAATCTTGTATAACCTCCGATAGAGAATTTAGCACCAAAATAAGCGCGACGCTTAGAGTATTGGTCTTTCATTCCTCCTGTGATAGCAAATACTTTTCCAACTTGTACGTCCTCAATTAAGTTATAATTAAAGATATAACGGTCTTGTACATAGTTAATAGAGCTTAAACTAATAGAGGCAAGATAGGTCCTTTGATCTCGATAGTATTCTAAAGGATCATATATCTCATTAGGTGTTTTTAAAAAGTTCTGTTGCACATAGCGTAAAGACGTACGTAAATTTGTTATTACAGGTTTGTCTTTATAGCTTTTAAACAATGGTATGGAATATCCTGCCCAATAGTCATAAGTATTGTATTTGACAGACTCTAAACTGTATTTATCTTGTGCTTGATTTGGAAGTGAATCTCTTTTAAATCGTTGAGAAACACTTACTCCTCCTGCCCATTTAGTATAGGGTGAATAAAAAGGACGATCTACAACAACTCCTTTTACATAGTTCTGCCAAACATCTTGATTAAACAAAACATTGGCGCGTATAAAGGTGTTTTGAATGTTGTTTACAGAATAGCTGAAAAGCATTCCTTCTTTTCCTCTTTCTTTGTAACGCGAACGATATTGTAAGATTACATCGTGTCCAAAACCACCAAAATTACGGTCTGTCAGTTTAAAACGAAGGTTGTTTGTTGATAAGGAACCTGTTGGGTAAATACTCCACGAGTCTAACTCTCTAATTACCACGTCAACAGAGTCGGGAGATGAAGTAGGTATTGCATACATTGTAACCCTTCTCACAAAACGTTGGGTACGTATTAAACGTTCACTTTCCTTTATTTTAAGGGAGTCGAATTTATCTCCCTCTTTAAAAATAAGGTAATTACGAATGGTAAATTTCTTTGTTTTTAAGTGAAAGTTATTTCCAAGTTTTTCTAAGCTTTTTGTAGGCTTACGCAAAGAGTCGGAATCTGAATAACCAAAAGGATCTAAAGTGGTTATACGGATATTTCTAATAATTTTTCCTTCACCAAGTTCTAAGTGTTGGTCAAGTTTAAGTTCAGGAGCATTAGCAACAAGCTTTCTATTATTTTTATAAATAAGCTTATTGATTAATCTCCCAAACTTAGTTTTTTTATTGTTTTCCTCTAAGTTTTTAAAAATACGAGTAGTGTCGCGTTCTATAACTGTAGGGATTTCTGCTTTTGAATAATGTATAGTAGTTGTTGCTACGCTATCCATTTTTATAGGCTCTAATTCTTGTGCTTTTGAGGGCATCCAAAAGAATAAACATAAAAATAGTATGTAAAAGCAATCACGCATATTCGTTAATACAGTATAAAAAGTAAGGTTTTCTTATAACGATAAACTTACGTGTTTATTTCTAAATCACGAATATAATCTTCATATTCATAGAAAAATAATTCAAAAAGTCCCATTTTTTCATTAAAGAAGTCATAAATATCATTCCAAGTAGCTTTGTTATTGATACAAACATTTGTTTGTTCGATCCAAATACGACTTACAAGCTTTCCATTTTCTAAATAAAAGTTTTCTTCGAAGATAGCTTCAGGTAAATACTCTTCTAAAAGTATTGTTTTTAAAGACTCAATTTTTTGAAAATAAATAGTTCTTTTCTCTTCATCTTTATGTTCTATATCCAATAACACTTGTGCTTTTTTATTGTCAGCATAAAATTTAAATGCAAAGTCTTTAATCTTGGTATTGTGCAAAAGCCATTTACGAGGATAAACATCTGCAAATGTTATCCAAAACTCTCTTTTTATTCTTTGTGCTTCTTCTTTACTGAACATAGGTAATAAAATTGTAATTTTATAATACAAATAATTTGTAGCGCGAAGATATGACTTTTGAAACTTTTTTTCATCAAATACAAGCAATTAAAAGCACTGAGCTTCTTGGTATAGAGGCCCAAGAGGTTATGGTACCTACTGAAAGAAGACCGTATTTAGATGTAGAGAAATTTAAAGAGAGACATCCAAGAACCTCTGCTGTGATGATGCTTTTGTATCCTAAAGAAGGAGAAACTTCACTATTGTTGATTGAACGTGCAACTTATAAGGGAGTACATTCAGGCCAAGTTGGGTTTCCTGGAGGGAAATTTGAGAAGTCAGATGTAGATTTAGAAACTACGGCTTTGCGTGAGACAATGGAAGAGGTAGGGATTACAGCCAATCAAATTGAGGTAATTAAACCTTTTACACAAGTCTATATTCCTCCAAGTAATTTTATAGTACAACCTTTTTTAGGTGTATTAACCGAAACTCCGCTTATTATTCCAAGCGACTACGAGGTTGCAAATATTATAGAGATGCCTTTAAATACTCTATTAGACGACTCAATTGTTCAAAATGTATATCTACAGACGAGTTATGCCGATTATATCAATGTACCTGCTTTTGTGTATAATGACTATACTATTTGGGGAGCTACTGCTATGATGTTAAGTGAGTTAAAGGAGACAATTAAGCTGTCGATTTAAATTTAATTGCTTTTTTAACGTTATTTTACACATTTACAGCTATTTACTTTTGTAATTTTCTTTTTTTAGTCGTAATTCTGTACTAATTATAAGTATTTTAGGTTAGTCTATTCCAAAAGTTGTAAATTTGCAGTTCGCTTTAATGAGTGTTGAATATGGGATTGTTTAAAAGAAATCCATTTGGACATATATTGTTCTTAAAGAAATGGATTATTAGAGTATTTGGTTTTGCAACGCATCAACGCTTCAGAGGTTTCAATGATTTAAAGATAGAAGGATCTGAAGTACTGCGTAATTTACCAGATAGAAATGTTTTGTTTATATCTAATCACCAAACATATTTTGCAGACGTAGTGGCAATGTTTCACGTGTTTAATGCAAGTTTAAAAGGTCGTGACGATTCAATTAAAAACATTATGTACATCTGGCATCCTAAGTTAAATGTGTACTATGTAGCTGCGGCAGAAACAATGAAGTCGGGTATCTTACCTCGAATATTGTCGTATGTAGGAGCTATCACAGTAGATAGAACTTGGAGAAGTAAAGGTGTGGAATTAACAGAAAAGAAAAAGGTTAATAAGGATCAAGTAGAGAATATCCATACAGCTTTAGAAGATGGTTGGGTTATTACTTTTCCACAAGGAACTACTAAGTCGTTTAAACCAATTAGAAAGGGAACAGCTCATATTATCAAGAATTACAAGCCAGTGGTTGTACCAATTGTAATTGACGGTTTCAGAAGATCGTTTGATAAAAAAGGATTGTACCTGAAGAAAAAAGGTATTCTACAGTCAATGGTGATTAAAGAACCTTTGGAAATAGATTATGAAAACGATACAATTGATATGATCGTAGAGAAAGTTGAAATGGCTATTGAGCAACATCCTTCTTTCTTAAAGGTTATCCCTCAAGAGTTTTTAGAACAAGAACAGGAGTTGAATAAACTTCGTAGATATGAATAAAAAAAGACGAGCACATTGCTCGTCTTTTTTGTTTTAGGAACGTTTTATAAAGCTAACACTTGATTCATGAACTTCTCAACTTCTGGCGAATCGTAATCAACACCTCCTACGATGCGTTGTACTAAATTCCCCTTTTTGTCAAAAATTATAGTTGTTGGAACAGAAGTTCCTAAATAGTGTTCTGAGATATTACCTCCAGGAATGTATACTGGTACTGTGTACCTTTTCTTATCCATAAAGGCTTTTGATTTAGCGTATTGTGAGTCCACATCTACCATCATAAAGACAACGTCTTTTTTAGCAAACTTGTCTTTTAGGGCTTGAATGGATGGCATTTCCTTGATACAAGGAGGACACCACGTAGCCCAAAAGTTTACAAAGACAACTTTTCCTTGTAATGAACTTAGAGATACTTTTTTACCATCGCCATCTAAGAAAACAGCATCTACTTTAGAACTGTTAATCGTTGGAGGATTACCCTCTGCTACTGTTGCTGCGTAAGAAGTAAATGAGTGTGTACTCATTAAGGCAATTGCTCCGAAAGCAATTGCTTTTTTTACTGATTTAAAAATAGGTTTCATATTTTGCTGTTTTATATTTTACATAGCTACTTTACCTTCTTTCATTTCTTCTGAAGGTTTATTGATGATTAAATCGTCAAGGGCTAACTGCCCAAATACTTCTGTTATTGTATCTAATTGAGCACCCATTTTCACAGGTATTCTCTTTAAGTTTTGCTCTTTGTCTAAGGTTAGGACAAAAGTACCTGCTTGTGAACGCAAAATGCTTTTAGTGTTTACCCAATAAGTAGGATTATGGCGTTGTAAGTTTAACTGTACTTGAGCGTAATCTCCTCCTTTAAAATTCTTGTCTTTATTGTCAATATCAAACTCTAACGTCAATGAACGGTCTTGGTTGTTTAACAAGCCTGAAGTACGCGATAATTGTGTGTCAAACTTTTGACCTGGTGCGCCACTTACCGTAAAAGTAGCTGTCATTTCATCTGGAACAGCCGCTGCGTGTTTTTCTGGAATAGAAACCGTTAAGCGCAACTTTCCATTCTGTGCCATTGCGAATACAGGTTGAGCTCCGTTGTTTCCAACTAAAGACCCTGTAGACAAATATCTATCCGTAATGATTCCGTCAAACGGAGCTGTAATGCGTAAATAATCTTGTTGTTGATACGCTTGAGCAGTACTTGCTTTAGCAGATTCATAAGCTGCTTTAGCACTATTCATATTACTTTGTGCGCGTTCTAATTCGATTAAGGCAACAGCACCACTGGTTTTAGAAGCATCAACTAAACGCTCATAGACTTGTTTCGCAAGTAGGTAATCTGTGTGTACTTTTTGTTCGGCCGACTTGTCTGATAAATGGCGTTGATTTACTTCAGGAGCTTCTAATAGCGCTAATAATTGCCCTTTCTTTACTTGATCTCCACGGTCAACGTAAAGCGTTTTGATAAACCCAGAAACCTTTGAATACAAGGCTACCTGTTCATACGGTTTCATTTCACCGGGAACTGAAACGGTATAAGAAGGATTAATATGTTGAATAGGCGAAGTAGTAATGGCAACTTTAGCCGTTTCTGTTGTTGGTGTTGTAGTTTGCTGTTCTTCTTTAGACGAGCAAGCTGTTAGTAAAACTGAGAATGCAAGCACTGCTTTCACAGGGAATGAAAATGAAAAAGTTTTCATACTATATTGAAATTTTTGAGTCATTGTTAATTAGTTTCTACTTCGTAATATTTACTGTCTTTATCATCAGGGTCTAATGAAGGACCAACGATGCTTGACTTCGCCATCATAGAGGTAAAGAAATGAGGTAGCAACAACAGAATTGTGATTGTTGAAGCAATTAATCCTCCGATTACCGCTTGTCCTAATGGAGCTACTTGTTCTCCACCATCTCCAAGTCCTAACGACATTGGTAACATACCTGCAATCATCGCTGCTGCTGTCATTAAAATCGGGCGCAAACGAGATGAAGCCGCTAATCTTGCTGCGTTAACAGGGCGTAGGCGTACTTCTTTTCGGTAGTGTTCTGCTTGGTTAATCAAGAGAACAGCATTGGAAACAGAAACTCCAATCGACATAATGATTCCCATATACGACTGTAAGTTTAGCGTACTACTACTTAGGAATAGAACAATTAAACTACCTGTGATTACAGCTGGTAATACTGATAAAATAACTAACGGTAGGCGGAACGATTGATAGAAGGCAGATAACATCAAGTAAATTGTAATTACCGCTACTCCTAAACCGATTAATAAGTTGCCTAAGGTTTCGTCTAATAAATTAAGTGTACCTTCTGTCCAAACCATTGTACCTCTTGGTGCTTCTCCCACATTAGCAATGGCTTTTTTAACTGCTTTAGAAGCCGATCCTAAGTCTTTTTGATGAATATTAGCAATAATGGTAACATAGCGGTTTGGACCTTTACGGTTTACTTGAGCCGCTTCAGGAACGCGAGTAATTGTTGCCACATCGTCTAAAGTAGGGCGTAGGCTTCCTTTTTTCAAAGGCATAGCACGTAGTGTTTGTTCGCTATTCATATCTCCTTCCGGAATCTGAACTTGCACTTGGAATACCAATCCCGAATTAGGGTCAACCCATAAGTTTTTGTCAGTAAAACGTGTAGATGAAGTTGCTGTAGCTAAACTTTTAGTAACGTCTCTCATCGTCAAACCAAATTGTCCTAATAAATCCCTGTCCACTTCAATTTGTAAAGAAGGATAAGCAAGCGGTTCTGCTATGCGTATATCTCTTAAATAAGGAATTTGTTTTAACTCTGCTTCAATTTTCTTAGCGTGTCCCTCTGCCACTTTTATTTGGCGAGAACCTACTTTTACTTCAATCGGCGTCATAGCACCTTGTCCCATAATCTTTTCAACCAACTCCATCGGTTCAAAGTTGATTTGTACGTCAGGTCTGTTTGCTGCAACTAAAAGGCGAATCTTTTCTTTTAGTTCAACCATAGAACCAGTGTATATACTTTGGTCAACAGCTACTTGTAATACGGCTTCGTGAGAAGCATTTGTAAACAAGAAAATAGGGTTAATTGGCGTACCTGACGGTTGCATACCCACATAAGCTGAGGTAATAGACAACCCATTTTCAGGTAAGATAGACTTGATGTCACCAATGATATCCTTGACAATCCCCTCTGTTTTTTCTAAGCGACTTCCTTGTGGTGCTTCAATTCTAATTTGGAAATCTCCACTGTTAGACGTTGGCATAATATCCATTCCAATTACAGGCAATAACAGAGCTATAGCACCAATAGCAATGGCAACATACCCTATAAATAATACTCTTGAACGTTTATGTGAAACACGCACCACTTGCGAATAACGCAGTCTGAACTTCTCAAAAAACTTGCGTTGTCTTTTAGTCTTAGATTTGTAAACTTTCTTCAACTTGTTTTTCATCAACCAGTTTGCCAAAATAGGCACAAAAGTTTGAGAAGCTAAGAAAGAGAATATCATTGCAAAAGCTACTGCCATAGATAGAGGCATAAACATATCTCTTGGGATTCCCGCCATAATAAATGCTGGCGTTAATACAGCAAGAATACACAGTAAAATCAGTAATTTAGGAATAGATATTTCTAACAATGCATCTAAAATGGCTTTAGGCTTTCGCTTGCCCATTTCCATATGTTGGTGAATATTCTCAATGGTTACGGTGGCTTCATCGACGAGGATACCAATTGACAAGGCAAGACCACTCAAAGTCATAATGTTAATGGTCTGACCAAAGAAGTATAGCGTAGCAACCGCCGATAAAATAGCAACAGGAATGGTTAGAATTACGATTAACGCTCCACGTGGATCTCCTAAGAAAAGAAAAATCATTAGTCCTGTAAACAAAGCACCTAAAATACCTTCGTGAATTAAGTTTGTCAATGAACGCTCAATGTATTTCGATTGGTCAAATTCATAGCGAATACTCACGTCTTCTGGAAGGGTGTTTTTAAGCATTGGCAGCGACTCTTTCAAGTTGTTTACTACGTCAATTGTAGAGGCATCTGCCTTTTTGATAATAGGCAAGTAAACAGAACGAGAGCCGTTAATTAAAGCATACCCCGTTGTTTGGTCAGCCGCATCTTGTACATTAGCAACATCCTTGATATAGATTGTTCTACCGTCTTTATTCTTAATTGGTGTGTTTAAGAAAGTCTCTTGATTTTTGGCAATTGAGTTAATCGGCGCCATTAAGTTTTCTTCTCCAATGCGGATATTACCAGCAGGAGAAGGGTGGCTATTCTGTGTAATAGCAAGTGTTACTTCTTCTGGGTTTAAGCCATTTGCTTGCATTGCTTGTTGGTCTAAGCTAATTACAATCGAACGCACGTTTCCACCAAAAGGAGCAGGAGCTGTAACCCCAGGGATTTGCACAAACATTGGTCTAATGCGCGTTTGTACCATTGTTTGTAGTTCTGTGATAGAACGCTGAGAACTCTCAAAAACTAATTGTCCTACCGGTAGGGAACTACCGTCAAAACGCACCACCATAGGAGGTACCGCACCAGGAGGTAAGAATCCCATTGCACGCGACACTTGGGTAGAAACTTCTCCCGCAGCTTGTGCCATATCAGTACCAGGATAAAACGAAAGTTTCATCAACGTTAATCCTTGTACACTTTTAAAGTCAATATTTTGAACTCCCCCTACGAAAAGTAATACCTTTTGGAACTCATTAGCCATAAAACCATCCATATAAGCAGGCGATAGTCCACCATAAGGCATAGCAATGTAAATAGAAGGCAGTTCTATTTCAGGGAATATATCTACGTTTATTTTTTTAATTGCATTAACTGATAAAAAGCCCATTGCTAAAACGATAATCATAATCGCAATCGGTTTCCTCAATGCAAATCGAATAAGATTCATAGTAAGTTGAATTAAAGATTGTTGAAAAGAAATTGGAAATCAGTGGTCAATGTCGCTTGTGCTACCAATTGCAACCAGTACTGTTGAGATGCTTCTATATGCGTTTTCTCAGCTTGTTGCAATAGCGATTGAATCTGCAATAATTCGCTCAAAGCAATTAAACCACTTTTATAACGTGCTAAATACATTGTGTAAGCCTGATGTGCTTGCTCAATAGCCTGTTTTGTCTTTTGCAATTGCTTTTGTTGCTCATTGATTTTAGCGATGCTCGACGCCAATTGCGCTTGCATTTGTTGGCTGTATTGTTCCTTTTGAAAATCAACACTCTTAGCCATTTTAGCAAAGTTTTCTTGCTTGTGCTTATTCGTAAAAAGAGTTGTAAAGTTCCACGTTAGTCCAACACCAACCAGATAGTTATCTACGCTATTTGAGAAACCATCTTTCCAACGATCAGATACATAACCAGATTTGTCTATTCCAGACCCTCTAACAGCATATCCTCCTAAAACTTTGAAGGATGGTAATCCACTGCGAGCGATAGATTTACTTGAATGCATCAGTGATTCCGATTGATGTTCCAGTGATTGTAAGAAAGGGTGATTGTTTTCAATTGCTGTAGCAGGTTGATTTTCAATTGTAGAAAATGTTAGAAAACGCTCGGTTTCAATTGTATTCATTCCGCTTTCTTCCCCCGTTAGTTCAGCTAAGTGTATAAGCGAACTCTCCTTATTTCCTTGCCATAAGTCTTGCTGACTCAACGCTTGTAAATAAGAAGAATGTGCCAATAAACTATCAGCTTGTGGTTTCATTCCTGCTGCAGTTAAACTGGCAGTAATTCGTTGTACTTCATTAAGGCGATTGGTATTTTTCTGTGTCCAATCTAAGTTAGCCTCATTGTATAAAGTACGGATATAGCGAGTTGTCAGTTCCTTTTTGAGTTGAATAGCATAAGCCTCTTTATCAGCAATAGACTTATTTAAAGAAGCCTTCGTTGCTTTGGTAGCTTGTTTTTGTTTGCCAAAAGCAAATATTTCCCATTCCACAACAGCAGAACCAAAGGAGTTCATTGTATTATCTGCTCCGTCAAACGTATCAGGATTACCACTTACGTTAAAAAATCCAGGTTGAGGAAAGAAAGCACCATTGCTACCTTCAAACGAACCATAAGAGTTTTGTGCTTGAATGCGAAGTTGTGGTAACGCTTCCGTTTTAGAAGATTTATAATGATGTTGTGCAGCATCTACAGAGGCATTTTTAGCTTGTAGTCCCACATAGTTTTGTTCAGTTTTTTCCCACAAATCAATTAGTGAAAATTGAGGTGTATTTTGGGCGTACCCCCATTGAGAAGTAAGTGAAATCACTCCTACAATAGCGGTTGTAAAAAGGTGTTTTTTCATCATCAGGAAGATTTTGAAAAGGCTGTAAAAGCTTGATAGCCTTGATTAATTTGAAAAATTTAAGCATAGTAATGCTTACCCAATAGTGTGAATATTGCGTAGCTAAATCGTTGCTTTTAAATCAAATTCTAAAATTCTGATGTTGTATAAACAGAGGTAAGTTTCCTCTAAGCAGCGTATTGCTACTATACAGAGGGTGAACAGTGAAGTCTTTTAAAAACGCAAAGCCAAAAAAGAAGAAAACAAAAGTAGAGATAAGCAAGGCAACATAAGGGTTGCTGATATCTATACCTGCTTTTTGTATCACAATATCGCTATCAGCAGTGAATTGATTCTGACAATTCTCTGGGCTAAAAACAACTTTGTTACTGTGCTTTGGTTTATTGGGTTTAGTGCTTTGTTCAATAGAAGTTAAGTCATTTGTGCTAAGAGCAGAAATAGTAGCTTGAACAGTACACGAAGATAAAATAACCCACAAAAGACTAAATAGGGCAAAGAACCTTTGACCTTGAGATTTAATGTTATGTGAATTGATTTTTTTCATATTACGCAAACATATATGTTTCTGTTAATAGTTCAAAGGAATAAATGACAAAGATTTGTTAATAGCAAAAGAGGCTATGAATAGATGTTATGAGGTGTTTTAAAATAAAAAGAGGTAGTTTTTTGAGGTAAAAAGGTATGTTTTTCTGTTTTTTTGGTTAAAAAAATGTCTAAAAGTGCATTTTCTCTTGTTTATTAAGTGTAATAGAGGTGTTTTTAAAAATGATTTATATGACGTATTTATAGCCTTTAAGTCAGCAATAATAACGGCTTTAGCTATGTATTTGTTTAGGGTTTAATGTAGTTAAATAGGAACCTTGTTCGACACAAGTTCGACACAAGTTCGAGATTCCTTAGGAAAACGGTCGTTTTGTCGAAGGAGTGTGGTGGGAATGTGGTAGGAATGTAGTAGGAGTATCAAAGAAGATTTGAAGAATAATCGATTTATTTTAGTGTAAAGCGACTATATAATGAAGATAGTTTTCTAAAATTAGAGACTATAGTGTTGTTGCCGATAATAGATGTAGCAAAATTTATGAGGAGAGTAGTATAGGGAATTAAGTGGGTTTGAAAAAGTTTCATTTATAGTAAGTTGCATTAATGTAATAGGAAGATTACTTGGGAATTGTAGTATATTTATGGTTTTATTAAAAATTTGCAGAAACAATAGATATGGCACAAAAAGATATAAGATTAGAAGAAATTAAGGAGCTTTATGATCAATTGATAGTTGGTGACAAATTATTGGAGGCTAATGAAGAAGAGAAAGCTATTTTTTATGCAAAGAATCAAAGTTTGTCTGAACAGGTATTATCTATTGTAGAGGAGCTCTTGAGAGAAAATGCCTTAAATGTAGAGGCTCTGTTTTGGAAAATAAGTATTCACAATGGTCCATACTATGATGATGTCTCTGTAATACTTTCTACAGCACAAGAAATTATTGACAATGTGTCAAATGACAAAGAAGCTGTTTTTTCTGCTTACGACTTAATAGCGTGGTCGTATGAACATAAGTTAGAACTAAAAGAGAAAGCAATTGAAGTTTTACACGATAAGTTGATTGAAATTTCAAAGCTAAAAGATGATTATAGTTTACAAGATAAAGAGTTCGGAGATACATATTATAAAATAGCTTTCCTCTACAGAGAGTTGGAAGACTTTAGTACAGCAGAAGCTTTTTATAGAATGAGTTTTGAACACGCTCCAGATCATTATTACACAGGATTTCAAGGTGGTAATCTATTTCTTGAAAGAGGTAAGTATGGAGAAGCTTTTATTTATATGAATTCTTTTTATAATTTTCACAGTAATGCATATTGTAGCGTATTTGTAAAAGCAATAGAAGTAGAATATGAGGCAGGAAAAATAGACAACGAATGGGGATTACTGTATTTAATGTATGCTATTGCAGTTGACTATCCTACAGAATGTGGGTATAAAAATGTACGTGAGGTTGGTGCAAAGTATGCTTCATTAATTGAAAAAGGATTGGAAGAAAATCCTGATAATGCCTTTGCTTTACAGATGAAGGCAAAGTATTATTTAAGTGTAGAGAAGAATACCAAACGTGCTTTTGAGTATTTGCATCAGTATTTTGATCAAAATAAAAAGATAGAAGGACCTCTTTATTTTATATTTTACGAATTAGGAGAACGTTTAGGTATTGATATTCAAGAGTATGGGTATGAGTTAGATTGTGAAGGTTTTTTCGCATATAATTTAATGACTCTTTTTCTTGAGAAAGGAAGTGAGTATCGCGATAATGACGATATTGAAAAGGCTTTAGTTTACTATGAGAATGCGAGTAATATTGGAAAGTATGCAATTCCTCTTGCAGAAACTTATTTTGAAACTGGTGTTGGTAATAAAGTAAACAACAATAAACACGGGTATGCTTTGATATGCAATAATTTAGGGATAGTAAGTAAGAATATTGTACAGTTAACAGATGGGAATTATGCCGTTGAAGACTGTGTTGAAGCTTTACAATTGCATAGAAAAGGGTATAAAGCTGCTCCTTTTTGGGAAAATATGGAAAGCGGATTACGTTTGGCTGAATTGATGAAAGAGTATGATGAGGTTGAATATTTTGCTAATGAGTTATTAAGTTATTACGATGTATATAGTGCAACTTATGTAGCAATAAAAGGGAGAATCTTAAAAAACTATTTGAACGCAGGTAAATTTGAACAAGCTGAAGCATATTTTAAAGCGGTTCGTGTTGACTTTGAGTTAAAAGAGATAGAAGATGAAGACGTGGTTGCAGAGGTGATTTATATGGCAGCCGATATGTTTACATATCTGCGTTATGAATTAAAAGATTACCATAGTTCAATCGATATGACCGAAGCCTTTTTTAGTAAGTCTAAGTACGTAGAATTAAATGAAGAGGTAGCTAATATTAATTACTGGTTTAGTTTAGCTTGGGCTTATCACGGATTAGAAGATTTTGAAAAAGCATCAAAGTACTTTGATTTGATGAAGTCAAACTATGAACATAATGAGCGCTATAAAGGGACGCTTGAGGATATTCCGGCAGAGTATAATTTACCTAAAGAAGAGCGAGAAGCGTTGAATCGTTTATGGGTGTTTAATCGGCAAGAAGTTGAATCAATAACTAATTATCCTTTAGAAGATACATTTGGAAATGTAGCCCATTTAAATAAGATTGTTGATTATATAACAGGAGGACGTCAAATAAGAGTAGAAGGTTGGTTAAGTGATGATGTAAATTTGAAGGTAGTCCCAAGAGTACAGCGAAAGGATATTAAGGAAGAAGTTTTTGATACTTCTTTAGATTTCTATTTCCAAAAGGAAAATATTACGATTCGCTTCAATATTGATGAGCGCAATGAACAGATTAAGTCATTTTTTGGGTTAAAGTCAAAAAATGTATGGAAAAAGGAGATGTATGTCTATTATTACTTTTATAAGGAAGGAGAGACAGCATCGAATGATTTTGATGTATTTGGCAATGGCAATAAAGAGTTAGATGGCAAGGCTCAGTTATTTTGGAATGCATTCGTCAGTAAATATTACCAATTAAATAAATAATAAGTAATGATATAAAATCCCAAACAATTTTGTTTGGGATTTTTTGTTTTTAGTCACTAAGCAAAGGAAAATAAAAGGCTTACAAAAAAAAACGCGTAGTGTTTTATTTTTTTTATAAATGTCTGGATTGGAAACAAGAGATTAAACAGTTTAAACTTGCATATTTAACATAGCTAAGAAGAGTGTAAATTATGTTATCATAAAGTAAAATGAAATATTTTAAACTTTATGATTATTGTGTAAAGCTTAGTTTATTAAGTTAATTAATGAATTAATTACAATCTATTTATTATAGTTAGTAGTTTTTGGTATTAAAAGGTAGGTTTGTTTATGTGGTAATGTTCACAAAATGTAGTACTTTGCTATAGCATTCTTCAGGAAATGTGACTTTTTGTGATAAACATTGTCTAAAATGGGACTGAAGAGGCAGGTTGCTAAGAGGTAGATAACAAAAAAACGGAAAATATGCCTAAATATAACAGTATGATTATTTAAAAAATGATATTTATCATATGTTGTATTTGAAGTTTGTTTTAGTTAAAAAGAAGAGTTTGTGACAATTTACGAATTGATTATTGTTAAAATCGCTTATTTTGACTTATAAATATGTTTATTATATACTATTTAATAAATAATATTTAATATAAAACGGCTTTTAGGTTGTTTAATGTTGCGTATCTTTTTCATTTATATGGGATTTTCGCAAATCTAACGTTGATATGTTAAAAACACTTTTAGAATTAGAAATAAGTAATAATTTTGCAGAGCTTTTTAAAATAATTAGAATATGCGAATATTCTAAATATAAGTCCCCACTTAATAAAGCGACACATAGCATAACGAAGTTGTGCTTTGTTGTATCGTTGTGAGGATTTATGATTGTAAAGCAAGCTATAATTCTCACAATGATATGACTGTATTAAACAAAATAAATAGCGTTTTAATCGAGAAAACTAACTTCTTAAAGTTAGTAGGTCTTGTATTAGTTGTTTCTGTTATTCAGTTACTATTTGCTATTTTTGGATTTTCTATCACTTTTATCTGGTTAACTATTCCACTGTTTTATATTTATACAAAATATGAAACAATAGAAAAAAGCAAATTGTGGAAAGAATTAGTTGCTCATTACATTGTAACAATTCTTGTAATGGGAGTGCCATTTAGTGATGATAACTATTATTTTGAAATAGTTAATCTTCCTTATTTAATGTTTTATTCTTTTGCGATCTATACTAATTTAGTTGCAAAGAGAGAACATAGTTTTTCAAATCAAACAATCAATTTTATCGGCGTATTTAGTTTTTACTTATTCATAAGTATTTTTGTACTAAGCTTTTTAACTGTAATGGAATTGACAGGAAGTCGTTTCACTGTTAAGGGGGAGTTTGTAAACAAAGGATTAGTTTTCTTTATGAGTTTGTTTTCTTTGGTAAGCTATTTGAGTTTTACGAATCAAGAAATGGTTCAGGATATGGGAGCTTTATTAAATGATAATATCGCAAGTAGCACTGAAGAGGCTGTTTCTGATTTTGAAATAAAAGAGAAAAAAATTATAAGTTTCTTTAATAACAATAAAGGTTTTTTAGAAACATCGTTTTCATTAGAACAATTAGCTAAAGAAGTAGGGTTAAGTAAACAAGAAGTTTCTGAGGTTATTAATCAGAACCTAAATTCGAGCTTTTACCAGCTTTTAGCTAAGTATAGAATAGAATATGCTAAATCATTATTGATGAGGGATAAAAACCTTACTATCGACGCTGTAGTTGATGAATGTGGGTTCTGTTCGAAATCAACATTTAATAAATATTTTAAAATGTACGTTGGGCAAACACCTTCTGTTTTTAGAAGCCAAGTGGCATAGGGCGTAATTGATGTAAATGGAGGAATCGTATTTATATATAATTATTTTAGCAGCGGCAATAATATTGTTGTCAATCTCCTATTTCATTAATAGTAGTTTAGTAGCAAGACCTAAGTCAAGAAGACTTGCCAATGGTTTTTTAGTTTTGTTTACTATTCATTGCTCAATAATTATTTTAACAAGATTCTTCTACAATGATTATGTCTTTGTTTATTTAGGATTGCCTTTGAGTCTATTTTACGGACCTTTTTTGTATATCAGTTTAAATGCAATGACAAAAGGGAAGGAAGGTGACTATGTAGTTGGATTTTCAAATTCACTTTTGCACTTTATTCCGGGTATTGTTTTTTTCTTGATTTATGTACAATCTATTTTTATGATTGATAAACTAAGTGTTCCTTATTTAGTTTATTATTATTTAGTATTGTATGTTACGCAGGCAATTCAATTTATGGGATATGCTTTGTACTGTTACGTTCAAGTAGGGAAAGTGACATTAGAAAACCAATCTCGCCTATTAATTTTGAGAATTGTTTGGATTCTTATTTTTATGGCAATGATTTTTATAGGATTAGTTTCTTATAATGCTATTCCAAACAACGATCAGAATATTATTTATATAGGAATGTTCTGTTATTCATTGACTATTTTTCAATACTATGTTCAGCGATTGAAAAATTCTAAAATAGTAGAACACGGAGTTGAGGTTGAGGTTGTTGAAAAAGTAGAGGATACTGCTCCTGTTGTAGAAGTAGTACAGAAATATGAAAAGTCTAAAGTAAATGGAGAACATTTAGAAGACTATAAAGCTTTAGTAGAGAAAGTGATTATTGGTGATAAGTTTTATTTAGATTCTGGTTGTTCTTTAGAACGCTTGGAGAAAATGACAAAAATATCAAAACACCATCTTTCTCAGTTCTTTGCTTTACAATATAACTCACATTTCAATGCGCATATTAATAAGTTGCGTGTGGAATTTGCAAAAAAAGTTTTAAAAGAAAGAAATAATGAAATTACTGTTACTGAATTAGGAGAGTTAAGTGGATTTAATTCGCGCACTTCTTTTTTCAGAGCATTTAAAAAATTCGAAGGGGTTTCTCCTTCTGAATTTATAGAAGAGCAATTACGATTGAACAACAAATAACAACAGATTACCGGAGTTCTAAAGCCACGAACTCCAACAACAACTTAAAAAATCACATCATTTAGCCAATGCATGTGATTTTTTTTTGCTTTATACTGAGTTGTTTTGTTGATAAGTAGCTTTAAATCAATTAGGTATATGTAAAGGTTGATAGTTTTTTAGCTGCACGATTGGTTGCTCTTTCTTTGTAATCATAATCTTAATTTACATTTAAAGGCAATTAGGTCGTAATTAAGTCGTAATTGAGTCGTAATTAGTTCGCTAAAAAGGCTTTTAGGTGAGGTAATTACGAGCTATTTACGGCCTAATTGCGAGTTAATCACCTGTGAGGTATGTTTTTTGTGTTGTAAATCAGGTGTTTACGTAATCTTAATAGGTGGTAAAATATGTAATTTCTATCTGTAGTATATACAGTAACTGCTGCTATTGGTTTTATATGTGGTGTTTTTTTTCTTTTTTACTATTGCTAAGGTAAGGGGTGCTATATTTTGGATCTAATTTTTGTTGTGTTAGTTAGATAGGGTAGGTGCATTAGCTTGTCTTTTTATTGGAGTTTACTTTTTAGCACTATAATCTATCTGTTTTTTGTATTGTTTGGGACAAGAAAACCGCTGTTTTTTAAAGATTTTGTGTTCAACTTTACTACTACCTCGCGTTTTCGTGCGTTTTTTATACCAATAGGTGTATTTTTTATACCGCTGTTTTATATTTTTTATCAGTTTTATTGGTGTTTTTATCATTCAAACTTATTTTTTCTTCCATCTAAAGTAATTTTTTTCACTGCTTTTTTACGTTAGTAGTTTAAGGTATATTTTTCGATTAATTAAATGATTTTTAAGCGGTTTTTTCAAGTAAAAGTACGCCTGTAGATGATGTCTTAAATCGGCTGTATTCGTTTTTTACAATATATAGTAGAATATATACTAAAAGGCTGATTAGTAGTACTCTGTTACAGGGATTGAGGCGTGTTTCATATTATTGGGAGGTATGACGTACTAAGAAAACGCAACCTTTACTACGTTAATTATCAACACTTTTGCAGTGTTAAATCGGATGTACATATAATGATGTCAGCCAGTTTAAAAACAACAAAAAAAATAGTTTAAAATATGAAAAGAAAATTATTTACAAAGGTGCTGCTAACATTAACCATGCTATTTGGGTTAAGTGGAGTAGCGAATGCACAAGTTGATCCTAAAGTAGAAGCTCAAGTAAAAGAGCAATCTGCAAAAGAGTTGAAACTAATTAAAGATTACTTGAAATTGGAGGATACAGGATTAGAGAAATTAGAAGAGATTTTGGTCTATAAGAATTTTTATTTATTAGAAAATGATTTAAAAGAAGGTCGCACGATTTGGACATTACGTTATGATTATTTGAATAAAGTTGGTGATTATTTTTTTCGAAAAGGTAGAAAAGATCTTTATGAGAAGTTTTTATTAAACGAATTATTGCTTGAACAATTAAATTTAAATGTTTTAAATAAGGTTGAGAATGATAAATAATATAAGAAAGAAGGTTGTATATCTATTAAGCATATTTATAACTTTATTTAGTTATAGTTATTCTAATGCTCAGGATCTTGAGCCAGCTGTGATTACTAATAGTTTTCCAACTGTGAAAGCAATATTAGACTCTTTGAATGGTGGGGGATTAACTTTATCTAATCCTGTTTTAAAGGCAGGTGAAATAGGTTATACTAAAAATAATAAAAAAGGATCTCAGGTTGTTATTTTTAGTGGTGGTAAAAAAGCTAATTTAGGAATGGAAAAAGGAGTTTTGTTTTCTACAGGTAATGCTATTTCTGATATAAATTCTCGAAATAATAACTTAAGAGTTTCCGATGCTGTTACTACATATTATAATGAGTCTACTGGAAAGTGGGTTGATATTTTAACCTACGATAAAGATTTACAAGGTATTTATGAAGGGGCTACTCGAAATGCTGTTATTTTAACATTTGAAGTAACATTGGAAAAACATACTTCTGCTTTGCGTGTAGCATTTCAATTTGGATCAGAAGAATATCCTAACTATGTAGGATCACAGTATAATGATGCTTTTGGATTCTTTGTTTCGGGTCCAGGAATTGAAGGTACAGTAAATATGGCTCGTAATCCATATAACCAAAATACTATCAGTGTTAATACTATTAATGGTGGTTTTATTGGTTCATCAGGTCAACCGATGGATGGTATAGATTTACGAAATTCACAGCACTATATAAACAATGGTCATATAACTAGTACTCATAGTGAATTTTATAGATATGATAATTATAATAACCCTGTGTATTATGATAAAGTATATAATAATAATGAATATAATTCGAATAATAACTTATACAAGCCAGTGTATATTGAATATAATGGATTAACGAAGCTAATTACTTATGACTTAACAGGACTTCAAGGAGGAAAAACGTATAAGTTTAAGATTGCGATTGCTGATTCAGGTGATACTCAATACGACTCAGGAGTAATCATTCAAAAAATACAAGGAACAACGGGTGCTGATTTAAAGATAGAAAAAACAGTTGATAATATGACTCCTAATGTTGGAGATACTGTTGAATTTACCTTAACAGCTACTAATACTGGACCTTATCTTGGACATAATGTTAGAATAGAGGATATCCTACCAAGCGGATATGAATTTATTAGTGCTGTTTCATCAAAAAAAGATGCTGATTATGATCCAAAAACTGGTTTGTGGGCGTTTGAAACAATAGAAGCGATTCATGAAGTAGCTACTTTAAAAATTAAAGCTAAGGTGTTACCAACTGGTGTTTACACGAATAAAGTTAAGATAACATCAGACGAACCTGATCCAGATCCAACTAATAATGAGGATGAAGTAACTCCAGATGTACAGAGACCTGCAGGTATTGATTTAGTTAAAATAGGAAAGGTAGATGATACAGTAGATGGAACTTATGGTAATGGAGTTATCAACTATACTTTTACAATTACAAATATTGGTGATGTTCCTTTAAACGATATTCGCTTAGTGGATACGAAATTACCTGTCGGTACTGTATATAATTATACAGGTGATACAAATGGTAATGGTTTATTAGATACGGATGAATTTTGGACTGGGACAGCTACTTATCATATAACAGATGCTGATACAGACGCTGAGAAAGTTGAAAATAGAGCTACTGTTTATGGAACATCTCCAAAAGATGTTGAAGTTTCTGCAGAATCAAGTGATGAGCAAGGAAAGAAACAGCCAACAATCACAATAGTAGAAGGTGGTGGACCTTTAATGACTAACCCACACATTTATCACAAAGTACAATAATTTTAATTAAGACGTTTAAGACACAAAAATATATCGTTATGAAAAAAAGATTACTTTCAGTTGCTTTCTTAATGGGAGCTATGGCAGCAAATGCACAGGTTGGTATTGGAGTTAAAGATCCTAACTTATCTGCTGAGTTAACAGTAAGTGCTCCAAATAGAGGTTTGTTGATTCCAAATGTGAAATTAACAGATACTAAAGATATAACAACAATTACAAATAAAAACGTAGAGAGTCTTTTAGTTTATAATATCGCTACAGTAAAGGATGTAACTCCAGGATATTACTATTGGCATATTAATAGATGGGCTCGTTTAACAGCTGATCAAGATATTCCTCAAATTGTAGTGAACAAATTTGAAGAGATCCTTAAAATGGATGGAGATAAGGTAACTACACTTATTAAAAATTTAATTAAGGGAAATGAAACTTTAACTGTATTAGCTTATAATCCTACAACAGGAACTTTAACATATACAGATGAGAAAAAACAACCTACTACTGTAGATATTAAAGCAGCTGTTAAAAGTTTTGAAACAGTAACTTCTATTGCTACAGATGCAGTTGCAGGTACAATCACATTTAAAGACGAAGCAGGTAAATCAACTGTTTTGAACTTAAAAGAATTAGTAGAAGCACACGAAACAGTTACCGTTCTAACGCGTGTAGCTCCTGGTAAATATATATACAAAAACGAAGCAGGTACTAATAAGGAAATCAACGTAATAGGTGATATTACTGAGGTGATTAAAAATAAGACTGACCAAGATTTATACAATGTATTAAAGAATATTGTTAAAGTAGAAGAAACTTTAACTAAGTTAATTTATAATGCACCCCAGAAACAATTAACTTATACAGACGAAAAGGCTGTTGCTCATAATATTGATGTAGAGAAGTTAGTTCAAGATAATCAAATTATATCTGAGTTAAGTGCTGGGAAGAATATCTCAGTTACTCAAGTTCAGAATGGAAATAAAATTACATATACATTAGATGTACCTACTGCTACTAAAGACGTTCCAGGTGTTGTAAAACCAGGAAGTGGATTAGATATAGATGCAGATGGTAATTTGACTGTAAACTTAGGTTCTGCTTTAAACGGTAAAGATTTAGTAGGTAATAATATTATTGTTGTTACTGATGGTACAGGAGCTGTTTTAAAAGAAACTAAATTATCTGTAAACGAAAAAGAAATTAAGTTAGAGAACTTAGGAGGAACATTAAACTTGACTCAACTTCAAAATGGAAAAGCAGGTGATGTTTTAGTTGTGAATGAGAATGGTGAAGTAGAATGGTCTGCAAAAGAAGCAATTACTACAAACAAATTAGAGTTAGTAGGTAGTGAATTAGTATCAACTGTTAATGGTGTTGGATCAAAACAAACATTAGAGGATAAGTTGACTACTGAAATGTTACAAAACAAATCAGTTACTGCTGAAAAGTTAGGAGCTACTCCAGCTGAACAAGGGAAAGTACCTGTAGTTCAGAAAGATGGTTCTGTAGTTTATGGAAATGTATCTTCTGATAATGTAGATGGAAAAGCGTTAAAGTCTGCTAATGATTTGATGACAGTTTCTTTAGAGGCTGGTGTAGTGTTAAAAGACGTTACATTAACTGTAAATCAAGGAAACTTTGACTTAGCTCAAATAGGTGGAACTTTAAAGTTAACGCAACTTGAAAAAGGAAAAGATGGTGAGGTTTTAGTAACAGACAAAGACGGAACTGTTAAATGGGTAAAAGGTGATAACCAAGTTATCAAAGAGATGGTAAAAGCGAATGAGACTGTTACTACTTTAGTTGATAACGGTAATGGTACTTTTACTTACCACAATGAGGATGATTATGATGTTGACGGAAAGTTAATTCCTGGAAAAGATGGAATTACTTTTAATGCTAACACATTGGAAATAGAAGTGGCTGATGGAGTTTATACTTTTATTGATGGTAATGGTGAATTAGCAAAAATAGATACAAAAGCAAAAGCTTCTTCATACGATAATTCAAATTCGGGATTAAAATCAGAAAACGTACAAGATGCTATTGACGAATTGATTAAAAAGGTTGGTGTTGTTGCTAATACAAAAGGTAGCTTAACATCTACTGATATTACTGTAGGTAATGGTACTGATGCTTTATTAAAAGATGTCACTTTGGCTATTGCTGATGGTGCAGTTACAACTGATAAAATTAAAGACGGTGCTGTAACTACAGAAAAAATCAAAGCAGGAAAAGATGGTGAGGTTTTAGTTACTGTAACTGAAAATGGTACAGAAATAACTAAATGGGTTCCTAAAGATACTGTTGTGAAGTCAGTAGAAACAGTTACTCAATTGGTTGAAAATGCAAATGGAACATTTACGTACTATAACGAAAGTCAGATTGGTGAGGATGGAAAACCTAAAGCAGATGCTAAAGGAGTTGAAATCGATCCAGCTTTAGTGAATGTTGAAAAACAAGGAGATTCTTATGTTTTCACTGATTCAAAAGGTACTACAATTGCGACTATTAAATTTGCAGCTGGAGATATTTCATATACTAATACTAAATTAGGAGATACTACTACAGTAGGTGGTGCTATTGATAAATTAGTAGAAAGAATTGAGGCTATTGAAGCAAAAAGAGCTGATTTAAGTACAGATGGAATTATCTTAGTTAATGATAGTGATAAATTAGCAAAATCTGTATTAGAAGCTGCTACTTTATCTATCAAAGCAGGAGGAATCACTGAGAAAGAATTAGGAGAAAACTCTGTAACTACAGAAAAAATCAAAGCAGGAAAAGATGGTGAGGTTTTAGTTACTGTAACTGAAAATGGTACAGAAATAACTAAATGGGTTCCTAAAAAAGATGCTACTTCTAATGAGTTAGAATTAGATGGAAATAAATTAGTATCTACAGTTAATGGAAAAGAAGCTTCAGTTGATTTAACAGATAAGATTTCAAATGAAATGTTGAAAGACGGATCTGTATCAGCTGATAAGATGACTTCATTCACAGAAGGTAATGGAACAACTAATCCAGTAGAAAAAGGAGCAGTACCTGTTGCTGATGGTAAAGGTGGTGTTAGCTATGAAAAAGTTTCAGGAGAGACTTTAAATGGTAATGCATTAACTTCTGGATCTATTAAAGTATTTGGAGGAGAAAAAGCATTGTTAGATGCTACAATTATTGAGGTTTTAGGAGGAGAGAAAGATGGTCAAGTTTTAGTAACTAAAACAAAAGAGATTGTAGTTGGTAAAAATTCTGATGGAACTGATAAAAAAGAGACTCATAAAGTTACAGAATGGGTTGATGCTTCAGATTTAGGAAATACTGTTATTGTAAGTAATGGTCTTACTAAAAATGGAAACGAGATTGAATTAGGAGGAGATTTAACTAAGCCTACAGTTATCAAAGCAACAGAAGCAAATTCTTTAGCTATTGAAGGAATGAAAGACTTAGGAGATAAAGTAGATTCTACTTCTGATAAGTTAGTTGTTGCTGGTAAAGACGGAGTTTTAAAACAAACTTCAATTAAAGATATTATTGGTGATGCAATTGATAATGGAGCGAATGGTGGTGAAGAAATTAAAGCTAAAGCTTTAAAAGGTGATGGAATTACTGTTACAGCTGGAGATATAGCAGGTACAGATTCTGCGGTTGCTAATTCATTATTAAAAGACGTTACTTTAGGAATTGCTGAAAATGCAATTACATCTGATAAAATTAAAGATGGTGCTGTAACTACTGATAAAATTGAGGCAGGAAAAGATGGTGAGGTTTTAGTTACTGTTAAAGATGATAAAGGTAATGCGGTAACTAAATGGGTTCCTAAAGATGCTACTTCTAATGAGTTAAAATTAGATGGAAATACATTAGTATCTACAGTTAACGGAGTTGAATCTAACGTTGATTTAACAGATAAGATTTCAAAGGAAATGTTGAAAGAAGGATCTGTTACTAAAGAAAAAATCAATAAAGATGTAGCTGGAGAAGGATTGACTAAAAATGAGAATACAGGAGCTTTAGATGTTGATTTTGATAAAGTTAAAGAAGAATTAGCTAAAGGGAATGTTACTTCTAAAACAATCGTTGTAACAGGTGGAGATAAATCTACTTTTAAAAACGTAGAATTAGAAATCAAAGCAGGTGAAAATGCTGGAGATGTTTTAGTAACTTCAAAAGATCCTTTAAAAGATGATAAAGGAGAAGTAGTGAAAGATGAAAATGGTAAACCAGTTTACAAAACAGAATGGATTACTAAAAAAGAAGCTACTACTAATGAGTTAAAATTAGATGGAAATAAGTTAATTTCTACTGTTAACGGAAAAGAAGCTTCAGTTGAATTAACTGATGCGAATATTGCTTCTACTAAAGGAATCAAAGGAGAAGGAATTACAGTTGTAGGTGGTGAGAATTCAACATTGAAAGATGTTACTTTATCTATTACAGCGGGTGAGAAAGAAGGAGATGTTTTAGTTACTAAAGTAGATGGTGAAGGAAACAAAACTACAGAGTGGAAAACTCCTGAAGTTGTTGCTACTACTAATGAGTTAAGTTCTACTGAAAACACAATGACTTCAAATGTTAATGGTATTTCTAAGTCAGCTAAAATTATTAACTCAGTTGAAAATTCTTTAGATAACGACAATAAGTTGGTTACTACTGTAAATGGTGTTCCTGGAGAAGGTTTAGATTTAACTCAAGCTATCGTTGCAGGACAAGAAAAAACAGAAGTAGCTGCAGGTCATGCTGTAACTGTAACTTCTAACACAATAGGTAAAACGACTACTTATACAGTGGCAGTAAAAGATGCAGAAGTAAATGCTACAGCTACTGAATTAGATGGTGATGTTACAGGAACTGCAGGTGCTAATACAATCTCTCAATTGCAAGGGAATCCTATTGATGCAAAGAATCCAGCAGGCGGAAATGTATTAGTATTCGAAGGAGGAAAGTGGATTAACAAAACTCCAGTTATTGATGCAGGAAATGTGACTAATGGGAAAGCATTAACTTCAGGACAGAATACAATTTCTATCACTGGAGAAGGATCTACTGCTTTGTTAAAAGATGTACAGATTGATGTTGCTAATGGAGCTATTACTTCTGATAAATTAGGTAAAGATGCTGTAACTTCTGATAAAATTAAAGATGGTGCAGTTACACCAGGTAAATTAGAAGCAGGAAAAGATGGTGAAGTACTTACAACTACAGAGACAAAAGATAGCGAAGGTAAAACTATAACAACTGTAGAGTGGAAAAAACCAGTTATTGAAGCAGGAGATGTGACTAAAGGAGGAAACTTAACTTCAAAATCAGAAAATTTATTAACTGTTACTAATGGAAATGGTACTGTTTTACAAAATGTTTCTTTAACTGTTAATGAAAGTGCGTTTGATATTTCTAATATGAAAGGGAACTTAACTGTTAACAGACTTGAAGCAGGAAATGAAGGACAAGTTCTTGAAACAGTTAAAGAAGGAGAGAACGAAGTTGTTAAATGGGTAGATAAATCAAAACCTACAGTAGTTAATGGAGGTAATAGTACTACAAGTAATGTAATTGTTACACCTGGTACTAATGGTAAAGAAAATGAATACACTGTAGATGTGAAAGCAGCTATGCCTAAAGTATTCTATATGCCACCAGTAATGTTTGATACTTCAAAAACAGGAACAGGTAAAACAAGAAACTTGTACGAAGAGTATAAAGCAATGTTTACAGGAACAGGAGCAGTTGTAGAAACACCAATAGTTGGAGATAGACCAGCAATGGTTAAGTCTGATGTTAATGCTACAATTCCAGTATTTGCAGCAAGCGAATTAGATTTCTTTGTTCCTTATTATG
This sequence comes from Myroides sp. C1519, assembly GCF_038039755.1. Lineage (NCBI taxonomy): Bacteria > Pseudomonadati > Bacteroidota > Flavobacteriia > Flavobacteriales > Flavobacteriaceae > Myroides > Myroides sp. C1519. The sequence continues at coordinate 23,195 of NZ_JBBPHM010000017.1, read as the reverse complement.
ATCCAGCAGTTTTTGCTAATGTGAAGATTGATGCGACAGGTAAGTTAACTTACGATATTATCAAGAAAGCAAAATACGGTGCATTTATGACTGTAGTATTTGTTGTGAATAATAAATAAGAAAAGTTAATCGTGTTAGTCTTCGGGCTAACACGGTTTCTTTAAAAATAAGAGTTTGAAATTATACTACGTGCCGTAGATTAAGTTATAAAGTTGTATTCTAAATAAGGGATTATAACAATTAATAGCATAATAACAAGGTGTTTTAAGTAAATATGGTACAATAGTTGCTATATGACTTATGCCTAAGGCTGTGATTCGAGAAGTTTAAATTCTTAAACCTTTGATAATAAGAATGTTTTACTGTATTCTGTCTTCAGAAAGTCAAGTTAGAATGAGGATGTAGTAAAAGATAGAGTTAGTACAAAGGGAGAATTGTTAAAAGGTGTTTTAAACAAGAAGACACAAAAGGTATTCGTAGAAAAATAATATACAGATTGTAAGTTTTGGGGGTAATTCTTACTTATAATCTAAAAAAAAACTGAAGTTATGCAATCAAAAAAGTTATTTAAATCAGTTGCTCTAATCGGACTTATTGTTCCTTGTGCTGCATTTGCACAGAAAGCAGAAAAAGCAAAAGAAGATAAAGTAATGATTAATAAAGGTAAGATGTCTATCGTTAATGGTGGTGTGATGTCTACGCTTTATGATTTTGAAAATACAGCAGAAGGAATCGTTAATAACGATGGAACTGTTTATTATTATAGCAATTTTCACAACGAGAATATTTATTCTCACAGCAAAGATGCTAAAGGATCTAAAGCTATTTTTACTCCAGCAGATCCTGCAAAAGGAGCGCAAAAAATATCAACTAAAGCGACATCAAAAAAGAAACCAGGTATTGCTGAGTTTTACAATGTGGAGTTAAATAATCCTACAGCAGTAATGGCGTTTGACCTTAAAGGTGAGATGGACGTTAATGGTACGGTTGATTTTAAAGATGGTATTATTAAAGTTGATCCAAAAGAAGGAGCGCTTACCTTTTTAAAAGGTGCGAAAGCTAATAACCCTACGGATAAAAGTCACGCTGAAGGATTTGTTGGAAAAGTAGGAAACGAAGAGTTTCAATTCCCTAAAGGAGATGAAGGTTTATACAGATATGCTCGTATCAGTGCACCAGGTGCAGCAGAAGATGCTTATGAAGGTAAGTTCTCTACGAATGACGCAGAGGCTTTCTTTAGAGCTCGTAAAAACAAAGCTGGAGTTATTGACTTAGTTGACATGAAAGAATACTGGACTGTTGAAAAAGGAAATGACAATAGTAAAAATGATGTAATGCTTACCTTAAGTTGGGATGAGCGTACTACACCAGCTGAATTGTTGACTAATCCTGAAAAAGAATTACATATTATTCGTTGGGATGCAAAACAACAAATGTGGGTAGATGAAGGTGGAGCTGTTGACCTTGAGAGAAAAGAAATTACTACTGTTTCTACAGTTAGAGGTTATGGTTTCTTTACTTTAGGAACAGTGAAAACAGATTTATTATTAGATGGAGATGTAGTTATTTACAACTTAGTTACTCCTGATGGAGATGGAATGAATGATTACTTCATTATCGATAATATTAATAGATTCCCTAATAATACGGTAGAGATTTACAACCGTTGGGGAGTTAAGGTTTATGACGCTAAGAACTATGATAGTGCTGGCGATGGTTCAGTAAACGTTTTTAACGGATATTCAGAAGGCCGTGTTACAGTTAATAAAAACGAGAAACTACCAACAGGTACTTACTTCTACATTGTAAACTATGAGTATAAAGATGCTCAAGGTTCAAGAATGATTAAGAAATCAGGTTACCTACACTTAGACACAAATTAATAGAAAGAATTTATGAGTATTCAACATAAAATAAAAAAGATTGGAATCAGCCTACTTGCGTTAGGCTGTTTCTCTCAAATGCAAGCGCAACAAGATCCTCAGTTTACACAGTATATGTATAATACAAATAATGTAAACCCTGCCTATGCTGGATCAAGAGGAACTCTTACTGTTTTTGGGATGTATAGAACGCAATGGGTAGGTCTTGATGGAGCACCTAAAACAGCAAATGTTTCTGTTAATACACCTTTAGGTGAAAGTGGTTTAGGTTTAGGGGTAAACTTTACCAATGATCAATTAGGTGCAATGGCAGAAAATAATATTTCGGTTGATTTATCGTATGCAATTAACCTTAATAGAGATTATAAATTAGCTTTTGGATTAAAAGGGACAGCTAATTTATTAGATGTAGATTATACTAAACTTAATATTCATAATCCAAATGATCCTGTTTCTCAGGAGAATATTAATAATAAATTTTCGCCAAACCTTGGAGCTGGTGTATATTTGTACTCAGATAAAGCATATTTAGGTTTTTCAGTTCCTAACTTTTTGACAACAGATCGTTATGATGATAATGATGTTGAAACAATGCGTCAAAGAGCTAACTTTTATTTAATGGGGGGATATGTATTTGAGTTAAATCCAAGTCTTAAGTTGAAGCCAGCCTTCTTAGCAAAAGCAATAGAAGGAGCACCATTACAAGTTGACTTAACAGCCAATTTATTAATTGTAGATAAGTTTACTGTAGGAGCTGCATACCGTTGGGATGCATCTGTTAGTGCATTAGCTGGATTCCAAATAAATGAAAATTTGTTTGTAGGTTATGCTTATGACGCAGAAACTACTAAATTAGCAAGATATAATTCTGGGTCACACGAGATCTTCTTGCGTTTTGAGTTGTTTAAACGTGGCGGTAGAATTAATACACCAAGATTCTTCTAATAGATTTATAGTATGAGAAAAGAGATTATTAAAATAGGATTGTTTACAATGTTGCTTTTGGGAGCTGGAATTCAAGGTTTCGCTCAGAAAGTAGCTGAGAAAAAAGCTGAGAAAGCATCCGAAAAATTAGCTTATGTAGATGCTATTAAGATTTATGAGCGCATTGCTGATAAAGGTTATACAAATGCATCAATGTTACAAAAGTTAGCTGATGCTTACTATTTCAACGGAAAGTTGATCGAAGCTAATAAATGGTATAGTGCTTTGTTTAATAGTGAATATGACGATAAAGATTTAAACGCAATCTCTTCGGAGTATTATTACCGTTTTGCACAAACTTTGAAAGCAGTAGAAGACTACGATTATTCAAAGCAAATGATGGAGAAGTTTGCAGAAATGGAAAGTTCGGATTCTCGTGCTAAATTATTTGAAGAACAAAAGGATCGTTACCTAAAAGATATTGAAGCGAATTCTAATCGTTACCAACTGACGAATATTGGTGTAAATACTCCTTATTCTGATTATGGAGCTGCTTTATTAGGAAATCAGTTAATCTTTACTTCGGCAAGAGAAACTGAGGATAAATCAGGTAGAAGAATTCACGAATGGACAAACGAGAGCTTTACAAGTTTGTTTTCGTCAACAATTAATGCTGATGGAACTTTTGAAGCACCGGAAAAGTTTGCTCCAGAATTAGATAGTAAAGTAAACGAAGCTACGGCTGTGTTTACTGCTGATGGAAAAACAATGTACTTTACACGTAATAATACAAGTGTAAAAGGGAAAAAGAAAAGAAATAAGGATAGAGATACTTTATTAAAAATCTATAAAGCAACTTTATCTGATGAGGGTAAATGGGAGAATGTAGAAGAGTTACCTTTTAACTCGGATAACTTTAATACAGCTCACCCTGCATTAACTCCTGATGAAAGCTGGTTATACTTTTCTTCTGATAGAGAAGGAACTTTAGGGCAGTCTGATATTTTTAGAGTTGCTATTTATCCAACAGGAGGTTACGGAAACGTTGAGAATGTTGGAGATAAAGTGAATACTGCAGGTAGAGAAACATTTCCTTTTATCTCTAAAGATAATTTCTTGTTTTTCTCTTCTGATGGTCACCCAGGTTTAGGAGGATTAGATGTATTTGTAGCTAAAATTAATGTTGATGGAAGCTTTGGTACGGTTACTAATATGGGAGCACCAATTAATAGTAGTACAGATGATTTTGCTTTTTATATTGACAACAAAACTAAAAAAGGATTTGTTAGTTCAAATAGAGCAGACGGTGTAGGAGGAGATGATATTTATTTCTTTATGGAAAGAGTTTGTCGTCAAATCTTAGAAGGTATTGTATTTGATAAGGATACTAAAGAGGTTTTAGCAAATGCAACAGTTACTGTGTTTGATAATACGTATAAGAAAATAGGAGAAATCTTGACTGATGAGCAAGGTTATTACAAAGTTGAAGAGGCAGAATGTGGTGTTAAGTATCGTTTGAAAGCCGAAGCTCCTGAGTATAATACTGAAGAAGTAATTGTTCAGTTAGACTTTAATCCAGGTGGTGTATTCAAGCAAGATATCGCTTTAGAGAAAACAGAGAAGCCTATTGTAGTTGAAGATGACTTGTTTAAGAAATTAAAATTACAACCAATCTATTTTGATTTTGATAAGTCTAACATTCGTCCTGATGCAGCGATTGAGTTAATGAAAGTGGTAGAGGTATTAAAAGAATACCCAACTATGAAAATTGATGTTCGTTCTCATACTGATAGTAGAGGTAATGATAATTATAACCTTAGTTTATCAGATAGAAGAGCGAAATCTACAATTCAATGGATGGTTAAACAAGGTATTGATGCAAGTAGAATTACAGGAAAAGGTTACGGTGAAACAAGATTGTTAAACAAATGTAGTAACGGAGTACCATGTACTGTTGAAGAGCACCAATTAAACCGTCGTAGTGAGTTTATCGTATTGGAACTTTAATCTGTTTCGTTAGAAACAATTATAGATATTTGTTCAGAGCAACAAAACAATTTTTTTTTCGACCCATCTACTGTGAGATGTAAAAATGCAGTACTTAGCCAAAAGTAAGGGCTGCCTATTCCTAGGCAGCCCTTTTTTTATGTTTAATATTTTTTTAGTTATCTATTAATAGTTAGTTGTTGAAATTTTGTATTTGATTCTGAGGGATTTATGAACTTATCTGGTCTGATAATATAGAAAACCTAAGGTATTTTCATTTTTTTTTTATTAGTGTAATCTTGTTAAAAATGATATTAATTCTAAAAATAGTTAAAATAATTATTTTGTGTGTGTGCTTTTAACTTGTTGTTTTGTGATTAATATAATTCTTAACATAAATTAGTTGTTTTTTTATTATTTTGCTAATTTTGTATTATTAAGTGTGAAAAAGAAAATTGAAAAATACTAAAACTATGAAAAGAAAAATTACATATGGAAAAGGGATATTCCCGTTAGTGCTTTTAGCAACTACTGGAGTTTCTTTTGGACAAGAAACATCTGCGTTTTATAATGAAGGAAAATTTCTTGTAAGTGGTGAAACAGTGCTTTCTACTGTTGGTGAATTTGAGAATAGCGCGTCGGGTAATTTTACAAATGACGGGAAGGCTTATTTCTTAGATGATTTTAAGAATGAAGGGATCTATAATTTTAGTTCATCTTCAAAAGAAGGGCATACATTTTTTGAGCAAAATGATGATAATAAAGAAAAAACTGTGCTAAGTGGTACTAAGGGAACAAGTTTTTTTAATATCACATTCGATACGAAAGAATTGTCTTTACAGAATGAAATAGATATTAATGGGAAAACTTATTTTAAAAGAGGAAATGTTCTTGTAAACGAGAAAGAGCAAGGTGCAATTACTTTTCTTGAAGGAGCTTCTGTAGAAGAAGTAGGAGATGATAGTCACGTTGTAGGTGCTGTTGAAAGGGATGGACGTGATGAGTTGACTATGCCGGTTGGTAATGGAGAATATTATCGTCCAATTACTTTAGGAGCTTCTATAGGTAAGGATGACTTATTTAAAACAGTATATAGATATGAAAATCCATTACTAAAAAGACCTCATACCGCTAAGAATGCGATTTTAGAGGTTGATGATACTGAATACTGGGAAGTTGAAAATAAAGCTAAAACAGGCTTTGTAATCGTAGCGTTATCTTGGAATGAGAATACTACTTCTAAAAATATTTTAGATAATGTTAATAATGGATTGCATATTCTTAGATGGGATGAAGAAGCTAAAGTTTGGGTAGCAGAATCAGGAGAAGTTGATTCAGTTAAGAAAACTATTACTACACCGTCAGCTATTGATGCTAAAGGGATTTTTACTTTAGGTATTGTTGATAGCAACTTTACAGATGAAATTAAAATTTATAATGCTGTTTCACCTAATGGAGATGGTCAAAACGACTATTTCATTATAGAAAACATTAATCATTATCCAAATAATAGTGTTCAGATTGTGAATCGTTGGGGATCTAAAGTTTTTGATACAAATAATTATGACCCTAATGGAGATGGTTCTGAGAATGTGTTTATAGGTGAGTCAGGAGGTAGAGGAGTTATTGGAAGTGGAAAATTACCGTCAGGTACTTACTATTATATTTTAAAGTATGAGAAGAAAAATGGTAATGGTACAGAATGGGTTACAAAATCTGGATACTTACATTTAGAAAATAATTAGAAAATAAATTGCAATGAAAAGAAGTAAATATATAAAATTAAGTGTTCTATTATCAGCAATGTTATTTGTTGGTTTAGATGTACAAGCACAACAAGATCCACAGTATACACATTATATGTATAATACGACTAATATAAACCCTGGTTATACTGGTTCTCGTGGTATGATGAGTATTTTTGGAATGTATAGAGCGCAATGGGTTGGTTTAGATGGAGCGCCAAAAACGGCTAACTTATCTATTGATACACCAATTGGAGATAAAGGGATGGCTGCTGGGATAAACTATACAAATGATAGGATTGGTGCAATGGATGAGAATAATATTTCGATTAATGGATCTTATACTATTGATTTAAATAATGAGTTTAAACTTGCATTTGGTTTAAAAGCTACAGCTAATCTTTTAAATGTTGATTATACTAAGCTTGATATTAGAGATGGTGAGGATATTACTTTTCAAGAGAATATCAGTAATAAGTTTAATCCAAACTTTGGAGCAGGACTGTATATGTATTCTGATAAAGCATATGTAGGATTCTCTGTACCGTCATTTTTAACATCTGATAGATTTGAAAATGAAGGAACTAAAATGATGAGAGAAAAAATGCATTTCTATTTAATGGGAGGATATGTATTTGATTTAAACCCAAGTTTAAAATTAAAACCTGCATTTTTAGCTAAAGCAGTGTCTGGGGCTCCTTTACAAGTGGATTTAACAGCTAACTTTTTAATTGTTGACAAGTTTACGGTTGGAGCTGCTTATAGATGGGATTCGTCAATTAGTGGTTTGGCTGGTTTCCAAATTAATGATGGACTATTTATTGGGTATAGTTATGACGCAGATACATCAAAGTTAGCACGTTATAATTCAGGATCTCACGAGATATTTATGAGGTTTGAATTATTTAGCCGATTTAATAAAGTAAGTACATCACGTTTCTTTTAAAAAATGAAAATATGATTAAGAAAAATACAAAAATTATTTTATGTAGTTTATTTTGCTTAGGCTTTTCTTTGAGTGGCTTTTCACAAAAAGTTTTAGAGAAAAAAGCAGAAGTAGAGTTTGAGAAATTTGCGTATATAGATGCAATTAAACTTTATGAGAAAGTGGCGAAAGAAGGGCATAGAAATGCTGATATTCTTAAGAAGTTAGGTGATGCTTACTATTTTACAGGGAAGTTTATTGAGGCAAATAAATGGTATTTTGAATTGTTTGAAGGGACTTACATTGATAAGGGGAAGGGGACAGTAGGTTCAGAATACTATTATCGTTATGCAGAAACATTAAAGTCTATTGGTGATTATGAGAAGTCAAATCGCGTAATGGTACGTTTTTCAGAATTAGAAAGTGAAGATTCACGAGCTAAGTTGTTCTTGTCAAATAAAGATTATTTAAAGAAAATTGAAAATAAGGAAGAAACATTTGAGTTAACTAACCTTATTGTAAACTCTCCTTATTCAGACTATGGAGCTACAGTTTACGGAGATCAGTTTATTTATACTTCTGCTCGCTTGACACCAACTCAACCTAAAAATTTGATTCATAAGTGGACAAATGAGAGTTATACAAGTTTATTTTCAAGTACAATTAGTTTAAATGGTTCTTTAGAAAATCCAGTTTTGTTTTCTTCTGAATTAGATTCTGAAGTTAATGATGCTACCGCTGTTTTTACACGCAATAAACAAACAGTTTATTTTACAAGAAATAACTCTTCATCAAGTGGAAAGAAGAGAAAAAATAAAGACAATAGTACTTTAACTAAGATTTATAGAGCTTCACTTTTAGGTAATGGTAAGTGGGGAAAAGTAGAGGAGTTACCATTTAATTCTGATAATTTTAGTACAGCTAACCCTGCTTTGTCACCAGATGAAAAGTGGTTATATTTTGCTTCGGATAGAAAAGGTGGTTTAGGACAATCAGATATTTATAGAGTTGGTATTTTTGGTAATGGAGAGTTTAGTACGCCAGAAAACTTAGGAAGTAAAATTAATACTTCAGGGCGTGAAAACTTTCCCTTTGTTTCTGCTGATAACTATTTGTTCTTTTCATCTGATGGATTGCCAGGTTTAGGAGGATTGGATGTTTTTGTTGTAAAGATTAATGATAATGGTACTCTTGGAGACCCTGTAAATATGGGAACGCCTATTAATAGTAGTTATGATGATTTTAGCTTTTTTATTAATGGAGTAGGAACAGATGGATACGTTAGTTCAAATCGTCCTGGTGGAAAAGGTGGAGATGATATTTATTCTTTTAAAGAAAAACCTTGCTTACAAGAGTTAACTGGAAAAGTTTTTAATAAAGAAACGAAAGAACCAATTATAAGTGCTATGGTTATAATATCAGATGCTCTTTATAAGTCTGCAGATACATTATACACTAATAATGAAGGTATTTATAAGTCAAAGGTTTTATCTTGTAATGAGAAATATAGAGTTTTAGCTCAAAAGAATGGTTTTAATACAATCGAGACAGTTTTTGAGATATCTGGGGTTTCAGGTTTAAAGGTATTAGATATAGAATTAGAACAAGTTATTGAACCAATTAAGGTTAATGACGATTTATTTGAGAAATTAAAACTTAAACCGATTTATTTTGATTACGATAGGGCTGAGATTAGACAAGATGCAGAAGTAGAATTGTTTAAAATTGTAGAGGTAATGAGGTTGAATCCTGACTTAACAATTGATGTGCGTTCTCATACAGACAGTAGAGGTAATCCTACTTATAATTTAGCTTTGTCTGATCGACGTGCTAAATCTACACGAGATTGGATTGTTTCGCATGGAATTCAAGGTAATCGAGTAACTTATCGTGGTTTTGGTGATACACAATTGCTAAATGGTTGTAGACGCGGAGTTAAGTGTAGTGAAGATGAGCATGCTGTTAATAGACGAAGTGAATTTATTGTAACAGATTTATAATTAAAATAGCCTCTTATTGTATTATACAATAAGAGGTTTTTTTTATAAAATAGTTAGTACTATTATGTAAGTATAAAATTCTATTATTAAGTGTGTTTTATTCTTATAAAATGATTAATTTGCAACTTGGAATAAAGTCAATTAAGTAGAAAAAGATTTAAAATGATAATACAACCTAGAACTAGAGGATTTATTTGCTTAACTTCTCACCCTGAGGGATGTGCTGAAAATGTTAAAAAGCAAATTGAGTATGTAAAGTCTAAAGGACAAATTAACAATGGACCTAAGAAAGTACTGGTTATTGGTGCTTCTACAGGTTTTGGATTAGCTTCAAGAATATCAGCTGCTTTTGGATCTAATGCTGCTACTATTGGTGTTTTCTTTGAAAAACCTGGTACTGCTGGTAGACCTGGTACTGCAGGTTGGTATAATACAGCTGCTTTTGAAACAGAAGCAACTAAAGCTGGTTTATATGCAAAAAGTATCAATGGAGATGCTTTTTCTGATGAAATTAAAAAGCAAACTATAGAGTTGATTAAGCAAGACTTAGGTCAGATTGATTTAATAGTATATAGTTTAGCTTCACCTCGTCGTACGCACCCTAAAACAGGTGTTGCTTATGCATCGGTTTTGAAACCAATTGGAGAGCCTTTTACTAATAAAACAGTAGATTTCCATACTGGCGTTGTTACTAATATTTCTATTGACCCTGTTAAAGAACAATCGGATATTGATAATACTATCGCTGTAATGGGGGGTGAAGACTGGAAGTTCTGGATAGAAGATTTAAAAGCTGCAGGGGTTTTGGCTGATGGTGTTAAAACAGTTGCTTATTCTTATATTGGACCTGAATTGACATATCCGATCTACCGCAATGGTACAATTGGTATGGCTAAAAATGATTTAGAAGCTACTGTGTCTACAATTAATGAGCTATTAAAGGATAAGAATGGTGTTTCTTATGTTTCTGTAAATAAAGCATTAGTAACTCAGTCAAGTTCTGCAATTCCTGTTGTACCTCTTTATATATCATTATTATATAAAGTAATGAAAGAGAAAGGTATTCACGAAGGATGTATCGAACAAATGCAACGTTTATTTGCTGAGCGTTTATATGCTACTGATGCACAATTAGATTCAGAAGGACGTATTCGTGTTGATGATTTAGAAATGAGAGAAGATGTTCAAGCTGAAGTTGCTAAGCTATGGGCTGAAGTAACTACTGAGAATATTGAAGCTATTTCTGATTTAGCTGGATATAGAAGGGACTTCTTTAACTTATTTGGATTTGAATTTGATGGTATTAACTACGATCAAGAGAGTGATGAGTTAACACAAGTTGAAAGTATAAAATAATATATAATTATTTTTATAAAGAAAGGGGATCGTAATTTACGATCCCCTTTTTGTTATAAGCTGAATGGATAAATGTAGTTTACCTATTCATATATTTTATAATTATTCTCGAATACAACGGATAGAAGCTCCTAAAGCTCTTTGTGCAGTTTGGTTATCTGATATCCATCCTTTTTCAATTAAGAAACTTGAAGCGTTAGTATTATTAGATTTTGGTTTTGTACTTGATGTCCAATAATGTGCTGTTTTTCCTTCTCTTCCTGGTCCAACAGGTGCTCCTGATGTAAACATTAAGTAGCTTGGATCAGTTGAGAAAGTTATTTTCTGTCCATTTTCAGCGTTAAATTCCCAACTTTCATTTACAAATTTTCCATTGTCTGAGTCAAAACTTTCAAAAGCTTCTGTAGGAGGTACTCTATAACCAATTGGACAAGGATCGTAAATAGATTTTTTACCTAAGTTATTTTCTAAATTACCCCATAATTCGTTATTTCTATTTTCTATACCTGATGTTTTTCCATTCCAATCAAAGTCACTTCCGTGTGAAGCTTTAAAGTATCCTGTAGGGAATTTTACTGCTTCATCAATAGCAGAGTCTTTACCATTTGCAGTAAATGTACTTGCTTGCCATCCATATTTAGTGTGGTAAACAATTCCTTCGTGTTCAGAACCATCTAATTTAAAACCGTCTTTTAAGAATGGATCTTTTCTTCCCCATTGGTATTTTAATCCATTACCTTTTTTATCTGGATCTACTGATAATGCTCCTAAATTTATAGCCATAAATTGAAACTTATCTCCAGCTTTACTTTTTACAGTAATGTCTTTATTTACGTCATAAGGAGTGCTCCAAATATGCCAGCTCCAAAGAATTGTTCCCATAGGGAATTCATCTGTAGGCTCCCCATCAGTTACTGCAATTAACGCATTACCACCAATTTTTTCTGATGTAATGAAAGTAACAATCCCATTTTCATCAAGAGATACATTTGCAATTACTCCTTTTTCTGTTTTTGAAGATTCCCAAACAACAAATGCTTTTTTAGGAGTCAATTTCTTAGGAGTTATTTTAGATGTAGATTTTCCATTCCCCTGAACTTTAGCATCAAATTTATAAGCTTTATTTGCTTCGCTTACAATATAACTATTAGCATAACCATTTTTATTTAAATCTTCTGCAGGAGAGAAGATAATAAGAGGAATATTGTAAATATGATTAGGTAAATAAGCTTCAGGTGCAATATCAAAATCTAAAGTTTTACCATCAACTTGTACTAATATTTTTAAAGGTTGTTTTTCTAATAATGGATTAATTGTAATACGCGCTTTAATAGAGTTAGTATTTAAAGCATCATTTTTACTTTTTAATGTAATTGATTTAGCTGTATTCGAACCTGTTTGAGTAATTACTTTATCAGCAGTTAAGTCAACAGTAAAGTCTCCTGCTAAATTTTGGTTTTGTGAAGTAATAGTAATTTCTGATATTTTTTGATCAGGTGATTCTAATGTAAAGTCAAACTCTAATATTGAGAATAAGTTTTTTAACCCAAAATTAATAGATGAATTGTTATTGTTTACGCTAATTTTTTGTGTAGCATAAAAGAAAGAATAGTTTGCAATATTATCGTTTGTAGCAGTTTCAGCTTGATATTGTTCACTTGGTAAATTAACTATCACTTTTTTCGGATCATTTCCGTGTGATTCATGGTGTGGATAAAGAGCACTAAAAGTGTGGACACCTTTTTCGAAGTTTGAAATTGGTTCAAACGTTGCTTGATTTGTTTCTGCTCCACTGATAAGTTTTGAAGTAAAGTGATTTAATTCATTTTTACCACTTTCAGTAGACATTGAATGATAAATTCCTAATTTAGAATTGGTATTCCATTTAAATTCTCTTGGTAGTTGTGCTTCAATTCTACCATCAAAATTAATAGGGTCAACAGGATTATTGTCACTGCTGCTACAAGCCGAAATTGTTGCTGCAATTGAAGCAGAAGCAATTAGCCCGTAAAAAAATCTTTTTTTCATAAAGCTTTAAATAAGTTTGTTAGTTTACCTCTCATCTATATTGGTGATTTGAATTAATTACTAAATCATTTGGGAGGTTTTATAGTCGGCGAATATATTAATATTGTTGTAAAATTTATAATATAAAATGTTAATTTAAAAATTACAGTTTTGTATTTTTTATGAATAATATTTTTATATCGATTAATTATTGATTTAAGTTAATTAATTACTATTAAAAAATAAATTAAAAATAATTTCTACTATTTAGTTTAAAGTATATATTTGTGTGACTATTAAAAACTATTAACTAAATTAAATTATGGGAAAAAAGAATTTGTTACTCTTAGGAGTTGTGTGTTTTGTTTCATTTTTCACGAGTTGTTCAAGTGATGATGGAAATGTTGAAAGTATTGAAAGTATTGAAGGCTTTAAAGTAGATCAAGATTTACTGAATTATGAAGCAAATGGAGGGAAAAAAGAAGTGAAAGTAACTTCTAAATTGGAGTGGAAAGCTGAATTAGATGAAGCTACTGCTTCTTGGCTTTCTATTGAGAGATTAGTAGATAAAATTGTAGTTGAAGCAAAAGTTAATGAAACTACAGAAGAACGAGTAGGAGTGGTTAATTTACTATCTAATGAGACTGGGAAGTCTCTTCTGAAAATTAATGTAAAACAACTTGCTGCAGATAAGAATGTTGGTAATAAAGCTTATCAATTGGCTATGCCTACAAAAGATATGTTTAAAGGGTCAAATATTTATAAAGTACTCGATGATTCAGGTAATGAAGTAGCAAGATTATACTTAGAGTATTTAAAATCTACAGAAATAGCAGAACAAAGAATTACTTTACATACTTTAAAAGATGGTAAGATTAACAATACTGAAGGAGTTGTATTACCTGATGGAGGAGCTATTAAATGGGATTTAAAACTTAATAAATTTACTTATTCAAAGGGTGCAAATGCTGATGCTAAAACTGTTTTTATACAAAATGACGGAAGTGTTACTTTTTCTAAAGGTGAGGGATTAACGGTTGTTGATGCTAAGTTAGAAGCTTATGTTCTTGAAGATAAAAGAAATGAAGAAGTTAGTAAATATGCGTTAGTGAAAATTGGTGGTCAAATTTGGTTGGCTGAAAATTTAAAAACTAAGTATTATTTAGATGGTTCTCCGATTAATGGCTATATAAACAAGAAAGATTGGCACGAAACTACAGAAGGAGCTTATGCTTTTTACGATAATGATATCGCTAATAAGGATGTAATGGGAGGATTATATAACTGGATGGCTGCAACAAGTCCGAAAGGATTAGCTCCAAAAGGATTTAGAGTTACTGGTCATAAAGATTGGGCAACAATAGCTTATTATTTAGATCCTGCAAATTTTGATATTGATGATACTTATGGTGGTGCAAGAGAGTCGGAAACTATTGCTCCAATAATGAAATCTACTTCAGGATGGCTGTTTAACAGTAGTGTAAACAAACCGGGAGATGGAAACAATTTATCAGGTTTAAATATTTTTGCTTATGGTTCTACATCTGAAAGTAGTTTTATGGAGTTTTCTGGTAAAGGGAGACAAGCATATTTTTGGACTACTGATGAATATGAAGAGAAAACAGCAATGTTTAGAAGATTTTATTATGATGAAGTATTCGTAAATCAATGGTTTGAGAATATGAACTATGGATATTCAATAAGATGTCTTATTGAGTTAGATAAATTCTAAGCACTAAGTAATAAACAAAAATGCCATCACAACGTTATATTGTGATGGCATTTTTATTTATAAAACCTTTTTTTCTTTAGAAATTCTCCTCTTTAATAAGGGCTAATATTGTATTGATTTCTTGTTCAATAGTTGTAATGTATAAACTTACTTCTTCTTGCTTATCAAATGAAATATTATGGTTTTCTAAATCTTCCAATAGAGGTATTACATTGTTAATTTCCAGTTGTCTGAACATAGGTAACATCTTGTGTGCTATGTTTCCTAAAGTGTCTAAGTCAAAGTCCTCTGCAGCATAATGCATATCTAAGATGTTCTCTTTTGTACTATCTAAAAAGATCACAAGTATTTTGCGCAATGCTTCTTTTTCTGGGCCAATAAACTGAATTAATGTATCTGTGTTATAAGCTTTGTTTTGATCTGTTTTACTTTCGTTTACAGCAGCTGGTTTAATTGACTCTATGCTATTATCAGGATATAGTACGTTGCTGATTAACATCAATAATTCCTCTAATTGTAGCGGTTTTGGATGTGCTGCAGTAAAACCGCTATTGATAAATTCTTCTTCTGTAATATCTCTTTTACCAGATAATGCAATGATTGGAATATTAGTAAGCTGCTCTTCTTGTTTGATGGCTTGTAATAATTCAAAACCATCTAATTTAGGCATTTGTATGTCGGTTAATAAGATGTCTATCTTTTTATCTGAAATAACCTGAACTACCTCTGTAGAGTCGTCAATTAATATTACCTTTTTGAATAGGGGAGTTAATATTTCCTCCATTAATTGTAATTGTATTTTATCGTCATCTACAACAGCAATAGTGTTGTTTTGTAAGATGTCAAAGCGTTTCTGAGTGTTTTCAGTATGTGCGATTTCTTGTTCCTCTTCCATAGTAATTGCAGGAAGGTTAATTGAGAATGTAGAACCTTCTCCTAATTTACTTTCCACAGCAATTGTTCCGTCTAATAATTCAATTAAACGTTTGGAGATATTTAATCCTAATCCAGTTCCTCCAAATTTTTTCTCAATACCATCGTGGGCTTGTTTAAACTCTTTGAAGATATTGTCAACTTCACTATAATCAATACCAATACCAGTGTCGTTTACTAAGATTTGTATAGCGTCATTTTCAATAAATGCTCTAACAGATACTCCACCGTTTTGTGTAAACTTAATCGCGTTTGTGATTAGGTTCGTAAGAATTTGTTTGATGCGGTAAGGGTCTGTATAAAACTTTTGGTCTAATGCCTCATCTACTTCCCACGTTAAACTAATCTTTTTGTTTTCTGCTGAAGGAATTAATACCTGGCAAGTGCTAAAAATAAGCTCTTTGATATTGATATTTTCTTTTTGAATACTTATTTTATTGTTTTCAAGACGTGAGAAATCCGTTAAATCGTTCACCAGGTTAGTAATATACTGTGAAGAGGATTTTATATTAGCCACGTATTGCTTTTGCTTATTTTGCAAAGGCGTTTGGTCCAATAAGTCGGCAAACCCTATTAAACTGCCTAAAGGGGTCTGTAAATCGTGAGTTACTGTAGCAAATAACATTGTTTTACTGCGTAATAACACTTCTTTCTCTTGGTTTAACTTTTCTAACGCAACCCTATACTCTTGGGTTTGGTTAAGATCTCTGATGATAATCCACCCTAATATGATAATAACAATAAGAGCAGAACCACCTAAATAAGCAATATTTGTAGAAGCAGTACTTATTCGTGATTTAGATTCGTTTATTTTTTGATATGAAAGGACTAAGATATTTTGTTCTACATTTTGTAAAATCTCTCTTAGCTGATTGGTGATATTCTTGTTTTCTTGTAATAATTTTTGTTCTTGTTGTAACAGTTTTTTCTGTTGTTCATTGATTTTAGCCTGAGTAGAGGTTATAATTTTCTCCATGGCATTAATCAATGAATCAGATACACGAGGGTAGTTAATAGTCGTCTTAATGGTATCTGTATTATCTCCTTTAAAAAGACGTGCCCACGCGCTGCGTTTTTCTTTCTCCTTAGATTGGATTACTATAGGTTGAGCCTTGTTTTCAATCTCTTCTCTAATATTGTATATTTCAGAAAAAGCCTCTGTGTATTTCGTGTCTTCAGACAGTTCTTTACGGGCTTTAATAATACTTTTAAAGCTAACTTTTTTCTTAGCTAATAGTTCTTTTACGGAGTTTAGTTTTGATATAGTGATTGGATCTTGAACTTGTTTTTGCATCAAGTCAATTTGCTTTACAATGGTGTCAAGTTCCTTGTAATATAAGTTTATATCACTTTGATTACCTGTTAATATTGCACTACGGCTATAGGCTTCACTACTATAAAGGTTATTAATAGTACTACTGACTAAAAATATTTTATTGTTTTCTTCAACTACTTGCTCTTCTGGAATAGTAAACTTTTTTGCCTCTTTGTAGATGTATGCTCCAGAGAAGATTACAGCTATAAATAGGGTAAAGTATAAGAAAAGTATTTTGGTTTTTATAGATCTTGATGGCTTCATAGTATAATTGAAATATGGCGTAAAAATACAAAAGTCATTTGAATGAAAGTCATCTTTCAATATTAGTTGATTGACAAATTGTGGAATGGTAAGAAAACAAAAAAGGATGTACCGCACAGTACATCCTCTTTATATTTAAACGAATGGAAAAACTATTCTTTAGCGATACCTCTTGAGATAACGATTTTTTGAATCTCAGAAGTACCTTCGTAAATTTGAGTAATTTTAGCATCACGCATCATTCTTTCAACGTGATATTCTCTTACGTATCCATTTCCTCCGTGAATTTGAACAGCTTCGATTGTTGTATCCATTGCTGTTTTCGAAGAGAATAATTTAGCCATTGCTCCAGAGATAGAGATATCTTGTCCTGCATCTTTTTCAGCTGCTGCTTTCATACAAAGCATTCTTGCTGCAGAGATGTTAGTAGCCATATCAGCTAATTTGAAAGCTACTGCTTGGTGGTTGATAATTTCTGTACCAAATGCTTTACGTTCTTTAGCGTATTTTAAAGCTAATTCGTAAGCACCTTGTGCAATACCTAATGCTTGAGAAGCAATACCAATACGCCCTCCGTTAAGAACATTCATTGCGAAAGCGAATCCAAATCCGTCTTCTCCAATTCTGTTTTCTTTAGGAACTTTCACATCAGTAAACATTAATGAATGCGTGTCAGAACCACGGATACCCATTTTTTGTTCTTTTGCTCCAATTTCAAATCCTTCCCATCCTTTTTCAACGATGAAAGCATTGATTCCTTTGTGTTTTTTCTCTGGGTGAGTTTGTGCTATTACTAAGTAGTAATCAGCTGTACTACCATTTGTAATCCAGTTTTTAGTACCGTTTAACAAGTAGTAATCTCCCATATCTACCGCAGTTGTTTTTTGCGATGTAGCGTCTGATCCAGCTTCAGGCTCTGATAAACAGAAAGCTCCGATTACTTGACCTGATGCAAGAGGAGTAAGGTATTTCACTTTTTGTTCTTCACTTGCATATTTTTCTAATCCTGCACAAACTAATGAGTTGTTTACAGACATAACTACTGCTGCAGAAGCGTCTACTTTAGCAATTTCTTCCATTGCTAATACGTATGATACGCTGTCTAATCCACTTCCTCCATATTTCGGGTCAACCATCATTCCTAAGAAACCAAGTTCTCCAAGTTTTTTTACTTGTTCTGCTGGGAAAATTTGATTCTCGTCTCTTTCGATAACACCAGGTAGTAATTCTGTTTGAGCAAAGTCACGAGCAGCTTGTTGAATCATCAACTGCTCTTCTGATAATTTAAAGTCCATTTTTCGTATCTTAATTTTTTAGTTGATTCTTAGTATTGTAGTTTCCAAATATATATGAATTAAATCAATTATTCAATGAACATTGTTTAATTTTATCCCTATGAAAAAGTTTCAGTATAATATTATCGGAGTAATGTCAGGAACCTCATTAGATGGGGTTGATTTGGTATATGTAGAATTTACTTGTGATAGTGGCAAATGGTCTTTTGAGGTTTTGAATGCAGAAACTGTACCTTATTCTGAAGCGTGGAAGACGAAGTTAGCCAATGCAATTAATTTGAATAGGGAGGAAATAGAACATTTTGATGAGCGATATACTGTGCATTTGGCAAGTGTTATTCGCGAATTCATTATTACACATAAAATAAAAGAAGTAGATGCTGTTTGTTCACACGGACATACGGTATTTCACAAGCCTGATTTAGGCTATACATTGCAGATAGGTAATTTGCCTTTATTGTCTGATTTGATAGAACAGAAGGTAGTTTGCGATTTTAGAGTTCAGGATGTGCTTTTAGGAGGACAAGGCGCACCATTAGTGCCTATCGGCGATCGTTTGTTGTTTGCCGATTATGAGGCTTGTTTAAATTTAGGTGGATTTGCCAATGTGTCTTATGAGAATAATAGAGGGTATAGAATTGCTTTTGACCTTGTTCCTGTAAATACACTACTCAATGCACAGATGAGTAAAGTAGGATTAGAATATGATGCGGAGGGACATCACGCATCAAGAGGAAAAGTGAATAGTGAGCTTTTAGCAGAGCTAAATGCATTAGATTACTATAAAGAAAAGGCACCTAAGTCTTTAGGAGTAGAGTTTGTCAAAACATTTGTTAATCCAATTTTATCCAAGTTCCCTTTGTCTGTGGAGGATTACTTAGCAACTTTAGTAGAACATATCGCCATTCAAACTGCTAACGGATTATCGTTAAAACAAGGAAGTACGGTATTGGTAACAGGTGGTGGTGCACACAATAATTATCTACTGTATCGCATTAGAGAGAATAGTCCCCATTTAATCTTCAAAAAACCAGATAATTTGATAATAGACTTTAAAGAGGCTATTATATTCGGGTTTTTAGGAGTCTTGAAAATAAGAGATGAGGTGAATTGTTTAGCAAGTGTAACTGGTGCAAAATACGATCACAGTTCAGGAAAGATTTACAATTTTTTTGAAAAACACGATTAGTGAGTTATTGAATTGTTAAATTAATCTCTTGACAAAATAGCATAATAGCTATCATATGTTAAGAAAATTATATACTTTATGGTTGATGTGTAAAAAATAGGGTGTAGAATGAGAAAAATCTTTAAAAAACATTCTATATTTGGACTTTATTTCAGCGTCATATTGCGACTATTTATTGGGGTACTAAAGTGTTATTTTTTATCAGGTTAGATATTAAAATCGCTTTTTTATCGTTTATGATAGTATAGTAGTCTTATCACTTAAATAGATAAGCTATAATATGGGCGAATTTCAACATTGACATTAAAATTAAAAACACGAATTATTTATGTTTCATTTCTTACAAGTGGATACTACAGCAGTTGCTCAAAACTTAACTGATGCAATTGAAAAAACAGAAGGTGCAGTAAACAAAGAGTTAGCATTAAGCGACATCATCTTTAGTGGTGGAATCATCGGACAATCTATTATGGTTGTTATTTTCATTATGTTGTTTATGGCTTTGTACTTATATTTAGAGAGATTTTTTGCTATCAAAAAAGCATCTAAAGTAGATGAAAGCTTTATGAGTCAAATCAAATTATTTTTATCTCAAGGTAAAATTGACCAAGCAAAAGTGCTTTGTGCTCATACAGATACTCCTGTTGCAAGATTAGTAGGAAAAGGGATTTCAAGAATTGGTAAGCCATTACAAGACATCAATATTGCTATTGAGAATGCAGGTAAATTAGAGGTTTACAAAATGGAGAAGAACATTAACTTATTAGCTACTTTATCTGGAGCAGGACCAATGACAGGTTTCTTAGGAACAGTAGTAGGTATGGTTATGGCGTTTCACGAAATGTCAACTGCAAGTTCAGCTCGTATAGATATGAGTGTATTAGCAGAGGGTATTTATACTGCGATGATGACTACAGTATTTGGTTTAATCGTTGGTATTATTGCTTATGTTGGGTACAATCACTTAGTAAGTAAAATCGATAAAATTGTTCACCAATTAGAAGCAAACGCAGTTGAGTTTTTAGATTTATTAAATGAGCCTGCCTAATGAATATCAGAGGAAGAAATAGAGTTTCGGCAGAGTTTAATATGTCGTCGATGACTGATATTGTGTTTTTGTTACTTATTTTCTTTATGGTAGCAATTACAACGATGACAACGACGAACGCTTTAGATTTGGTATTGCCAAATTCTGATGGTAAATCAGATTCAGTTGAAACAGTAGCGATTAGTATAGATAATCAATCTAATTATTTTATAGATCAAGACCAATTTCCATCAGAAGGATTAGAAGAAGGGTTAAAACAGAAATTAGCTAATCAAGAAGAACCGAATGTGGTTTTACACGTGGCTAAAGGTGTACCTGTTGAAGATGCTGTATTTGTGATGGATATTGCTTATCGAAATAATTATAAAATTGTATTGGCTGTAGAGCCAAAATAAGGTATGAAGATATTAGAAACAGATAGTGAAAAGAAAGCTTTTGCAGTTACATCTACTGTTTTTGTAATTCTTTTTTTGCTGTTTTTCTTTTACAAAATAATGACTCCTGTTCAAGAGACAGTTTTGACAGGGGGTGAAATAGCTATTAACTTTGGTAATACAGACAAAGGAAAAGGTGATGTTCAGCCAAAAGAAACTATTGAAATGCAACCCGAACCAGAGGTTGCTCCTAAAGTGGAAACACCAAAGGTAGAACCAGTAGTTACACAAAATAAGGTTGATGTGCCTGTGGTTAAAAAAGTAGAAGAAACACCTAAGCCAAAAGAGGTTGTAAAAGCTGAGGTACCAGTGAAAAAACCAGACCCTAAACCGAGTCAAAGTACAACTGACGCATTAGCCAGCTTGATTAATGGTCCAAAGAGTACGGGAGAGAAATCTCAAGGACAAGGGGATTCTTCTGTAAACGGAGACCAAGGTAAGTTGGATGGAGATATGTACTCTAATTCTACTTATGGAAATGGAAAAGGACAAGGTGCTGGAGGAGGTACAAGTTGGGGACTAAACGGAAGATCATTAGCTTCACGTGGATCAGTAGTACCCGATTGTAATGAAGTTGGTACAGTAGTGGTGGAAATTAGAGTAGATAAATCAGGAAAAGTGGTTTCTGCTCAACATACACGTGGTACAACTAACTCGGCTAAATGTTTAACTGACGCAGCAATTGCAACAGCTAAAACATTTAGATGGAAATCAGATGATAAAGCACCTAATATTCAAATAGGTTTTATAGTTATTAATTTTAAAGTAGGATCTTAGGTCCTATTTTTTTTGTAGATATGACATATCAAGAAACATTAGAATGGATGTATGCTCAGCTTCCAATGTATCAACAAAAGGGAGCAGTAGCTTACAAAGCAGATTTATCTAATACGATTAAATTAGTAAATCATTTAGGTAATCCACAAAAGGAAATTCAAACAATACATATAGCTGGTACTAATGGAAAGGGATCTACTTCTTCTATGGTTGCTTCAGTTTTACAAGAAGCGGGTTATAAAGTAGGATTATATACTTCTCCGCACTTAAAAGATTTTAGAGAACGAATTAAAATTAATGGAGAGGAAATCTCAGAAGCTTTTGTTGTTGATTTTATAGCAAAAAACAAACCTTTTTTTGAGCAAGAATCGCTTAGTTTTTTTGAAATGACAGTTGGTATGTCTTTCGAATATTTTAAAAACGAACAAGTAGATATTGCTGTAATAGAAGTAGGAATGGGGGGTAGATTAGATGCTACCAATATTATAGACCCCCTTGTTTCTGTAATTACGAATATTGGAAAAGATCACACGGCATTTTTAGGAAGTACTCTTTCTGCTATTGCGGGAGAAAAGGCGGGGATCATAAAACCAAATACCCCTGTTGTAATTGGCGAATATACAGAGGAAACAAAACCAGTGTTTGTGGCAAAGGCTGCTACATCTAATGCACCTATTTATTTTGCACAAGAAACGTATGCTAACAATGTGCTTACTTCAGATTTGAAAGGGGATTATCAAAAGTCAAACATTCGAACTGTACTTCAAAGCATCGAGTTGTTGCAAAAACACTATACTATTACACAAGAAAACATTGAAAGAGGACTTTTAAATGTTGTAAAGAATACAAATTTGCAAGGTCGTTGGCAGGTTTTAGGAAGCAATCCTAAGATAATTACAGACACTGCACACAATTCACACGGGTTAACAATTGTAATGAATCAGCTAAAACAAGAGAAGTTTGAGCAATTGTACATTGTTTTCGGTGTAGTAAATGACAAAGATTTAGATTCAATTTTGCCATTATTGCCAAAAGAGGCAAAATATTTTTTTGCAAAGCCAAATAATTCTCGAGGCTTAGATGCTGAGGTTTTAGAAGCGAAAGCAGGGGAGTTTAAACTTTATGGTAAGGTTTGTGGTTCAATACCAGATGCTTATGCGGAAGCTAAGTCTGTGGCAACGTCTGAAGACTTGATTTACGTGGGGGGAAGCACATTTGTGGTTGCAGAAATTTTATAAAAAGTTGCATAAAAAACTTGCGTAATAAAAATGAGGTCGTATATTTGCACCCGTAATCAACAAACGATTACACGTTCATAAAAGAAAAAGGGCGATTAGCTCAGTTGGTTCAGAGCACCTCGTTTACACCGAGGGGGTCGGGGG
>NZ_JBBPHM010000016.1:0-82077 GCF_038039755.1 Myroides sp. C1519 | reverse complement strand
ATTGATTGAATTGTAATATTTCAGGGGGTAAATGTCATTTCATCGAAATAATCACATCACATCATATTGGTTGCGTTGTGACGATTTGGTTTGTAATAATATTTCGGTTGAATTATGATATTCTTGTTTACGATGATATAACAATGTTTTCACCCATTACTTTTTATTCTTCACTTCTTCTTTTTTCTCAAAAAATAGAGAAACAATCAATCCTACTGCAAGTACGCCTTGAATGACTAACCACCAAGTTCTATCGAGTGCGATCACGTAAAAAGGTTGGAATACTAAAATCAAGAAAACATAGGTAATCATCTCTATGACCTTCTTGTTGATATGGGAGTTATATGCTAAAATACCAAAAGCTACAATCACAATAAAACTCATCAGTTGATGGTAATCTTGTGAGGTTACAAGCATATTCAACACTAATAAAATAACTACTATAATTTTGATTGCTCTTTCCATAATAACTATCTTTAAGAATACTTCCTTTAAATATATACATTTTATTTCAATATTCATAGTTATTAATAAGATATCCTAAAAAAACAGCCCATCATTTGCATTATATTTAATATACACTTCCTACTATTATAAATACTGTTATACTTCTATTGTCCTTATTCAAATTTGCTTTTATTTGAAACAAAAAAAACTTACTTTAGCACTTAATTATTATCAATTTATATAACAACACAATGAAACAAGTAACATTAAATCACATACACGAAAGTTTAGGAGCGAAGATGGTTCCATTTGCAGGGTTTTCAATGCCTGTTCAATATGAAGGAGTAAATGCAGAACACGAAACAGTAAGAAATGGCGTGGGAGTATTTGACGTTTCTCACATGGGAATCTTCAAAATTTCAGGTCCTAACGCGTTGAGTTTAATTCAAAAAGTTACTTCAAATGACGCTTCTACTTTAGTTGACGGAAAAGCACAATACTGCTACTTTCCAAATGAAAAAGGTGGTGTAATTGATGATATCATTACGTATAGAGTAAACGAAGAAGAATACCTAATGGTAGTTAATGCTTCTAATATTGAGAAAGACTGGAACTGGGTTACAAGTCACAATGACGTAAACGCTACAGTTGAGAACTTATCTGATGGATACTCTATCTTAGCTATTCAAGGGCCTAAAGCTATTGAAGCAATGCAAAGCTTAACTGCTGTAAACCTTGCTGACATTAAATTTTACAACTTCGTAATTGACACATTTGCTGGCGTTCCTAATGTAGTTATTTCTGCTACAGGATACACTGGTTCAGGAGGTTTTGAAGTATATGTAAAAAACGAAGATATTGAAACTGTTTGGACTAAAGTATTTGAAGCTGGTGCTAACTGGGGAATCAAACCTATTGGATTAGCTGCTCGTGATACATTACGTCTTGAAATGGGATACTGCTTATATGGTAACGAACTAAACGATGAGATTTCTCCTTTAGAAGCTGGTTTAGGATGGGTAACTAAGTTTACAAAAGACTTCGTTAACTCTGAAAACTTAAAAGCAGAAAAAGAAGCAGGTATCAAAAACAGATTAGTTGGTTTTGAATTAATCGGTAAAGGTATTCCAAGACACGATTACGAAATCGTTGACGCTGAAGGAAACGTAATTGGTAAAGTAACTTCAGGTACACAATCTCCTTCATTAGGAAAAGGTATCGGAATGGGATATGTACCAGTAGCTCTTGCAGCAGAAGGAAGCGAAATCTTTATCCGTATTCGTAAGAATGACGTTGAAGCAAAAGTGGTAAAAACCCCTTTTTATAAAAAATAAACTAATTAAAACGGGAGCTTGAAAATAAGCTCCCGTTTTTTTTATGATATATTTGAATAATACTATATTTTTGCACTATTAAAATTAAGTAAGAATTATTATGGGAAGAGCGTTTGAATTTAGAAAAGGACGTAAGCTAAAACGTTGGTCTGCTATGGCAAAAACGTTTACAAGAATCGGTAAGGACATTGTAATGGCTGTAAAAGAAGGTGGACCTAACCCAGAAGCTAATGCTCGTCTTCGTGCTGTAATACAAAATGCTAAGGCAGCTAATATGCCTAAAGATAATGTTGAACGTGCTATTAAGCGTGCTACAGATAAAGATACTGAAAACTATAAAGAGGTAATTTTCGAAGGATATGGTCCTCACGGTATTGCTTTCTTAATCGAATGTGCTACTGACAACAACAATAGAACTGTTGCTAATATCAGAAGTTACTTCAACAAATGTAACGGTACATTAGGTACACAAGGATCGGTTGAGTTTATGTTTGACCACACTTGTAACTTTAGAATTCCTGCTGAAGAAGGTAGAGATTTAGAAGAGTTTGAATTAGAACTTATCGATTTCGGAATTGATGAAATCTTTGAAGATGAAGATGGTGTAATGATTTACGCACCTTTCGAAAGCTTTGGAGCTATCCAAAAAGAATTAGAAGGTAGAGGAATTGAAATCTTATCTTCTGGATTTGATAGAATTCCACAAGTAACAAAAGAACTTACAGAAGAAGAACAAGCTGATGTAGATAAATTGTTAGACAAAATTGAAGAAGATGACGACGTACAAAACGTATTTACTACGATGGCGTAATCACCGATTATAATATTTGAAAGAGCTTCCACTGGAGGCTCTTTTTTTATATCGATACCTCAACGATACTTTTTAGCTGTAAACATAGAATGAACGATTATAAACCACTCACTCTTTAATGGGGTCTATGGTTCCCCCTATTCTTTATAAACTCACAATGAACTATTGTTATTTACTTTTCAATGCAGTTTATGGTTACCCCTATTCTTTGTAAACTCACAATGAACCATTGTTATTTGCTTTTCAATGCAGTTCCCCTATTCAATCTAAAAGCTACTTCTACTAACAACAATCCCACAGCACAATCTATCTTTCATTCCTATTACACCTAAGCATCAAATACCTACCCCACAATTAGCTGTTCTCTTTAAAAAATAGATATATAACATTAAGTACTCAAATTTTGCTATTTTTGCACAAAAACATTAAAGTATGAAATGGGAAGGTCGTAGAGAAAGTAAAAACGTCACAGATAGTAGAGGTAAATCTTCTGCTGGTAAAACTGCTTTAGGTGGTGGACTTGTGGGGATTATAGCTGTATTGCTATATATGTTTGGAGGAGAAACAGGCAAACAAATTGCACCTGTTTTAGAACAAATGAATACAGGTCAGCAAACGGAGCAAGTTGAAACAAGACAACTATCTCAAGAAGAACAACAAATGGGTAAAATGGTAGCAGTAATTTTTGCTGATACTGAAGATGCGTGGCACAAAATTTTCCAAGAAAACGGAATGCAATATCGCGAACCTAAAATGGAGTTATTTGATGATCAAGTAAACACTAAATGTGGTGGTGCTACTGCTGATGTTGGTCCTTTTTACTGTCCGGCTGACGAGACTGTATATATGGACTTGCGCTTTTTTGAAGAACTACACAACCGTTTTGGTGCTGAACGCGGTAACTTTGCTATTGCTTATGTAATTGCACACGAAGTAGGTCACCACGTACAAACACTATTGGGTACAAATAGTAAAGTACACCAATTACAACAAGGTAAAAACAAAAAAGAAGCTAACAAACTTTCAGTTGGTTTAGAGTTACAAGCTGACTTCTACGCTGGGGTTTGGGCTAAATACAACCAAAAATACTTAGAGCCTAAAGATATTGATATCGCTTTAAGCGCGGCACAAGCTGTAGGAGATGATGCTATTCAGAAAAGAGTTACAGGACAAGTAAACCCTGACTCGTTTACACACGGTACTTCTCAACAAAGAAAAGAATGGTTTATGAAAGGATTTAATACTGGAGATATTAAACAAGGAAATACTTTCGACCACCTGAGATAATAACAATTAATTACAAGGCCAAAACAAATGGCTTAGCTTATGGACAATACAAAACAACGACTTAAAGACATTGCTGAAAACGGTTTAAACCTACAAATGAACAACGTAATGTCTGAAGCCTTTGCTTATTATAAAAAAATAGTAATCCCGACATCGGCAGCTTTAATGCTTCTTACGTTTTTAGCTTCTATTGGTTTTTCATCTATCCTTTTAAAAATGTATGGAGAGGACACAGAGGCTGTATTAGAGCAATTACAAACATTCTCGCCTATGAACTTACCTTTAGATCAGATATATATCTACCTATTGGTTATGACGGGGCTTACTGCTTTTAGTTCAATCCTTATGGCTGGCTTTTTAGAAATGGCTGCAAATGCTTACAAAGGAAAAAGATCAAGCTTATTCTTAGCGTTTAAATACTTTGTAAACGTAAAAGGATTATATCTTTTATTCATACACTTTATAGTGTCTATTGTATTATCTACAATTGTTTTCTTCTTACAAATGGAAGGATTAGGTATGGTAGCAATGGCAATTAACTGGCTTGTAAACGCACTTATCGTGTTTGTTACTCCGTTAATTATCTTTGGTAATTTGTCACCTATTCAAGCTGTAAAAAACAGTGTAATGGTCGTTAATAAACAACCATTCACCATTATATTAATCTTATTGTTTAGCTACTTTGTGGTTGGAGCTGGATTATTCTTTTTCTTAGTAGGGGTTTTCTTTACAATTCCGTTCTTATTCAGTGTGTGTTTTGCACTGTACAGACAGGCGATTGGTTACTACCCTGAAGAAGATAAATTATCCTAACCACCCCTCTCTATCTAAACTACGATATTGTATTGCCTCAGCTATGTGCTGGGGCATTATTTTTTCACTGTGATCCAAGTCTGCTATTGTTCGCGATACTTTCAATATACGATCATACGCACGAGCAGATAAATTCAGTCTATCCATCGCGCTTTTCAACAGGCTTAACGAATCTGCTTCTAAGCCACAATACTTTCTTATTAAAGCCGTATTCATCTGTGCGTTGTAATGTACCCCTTTATGTGATTCAAAACGCTTAGACTGGACATTACGCGCTACTATTACCCTTGCTTTAATGTCTTTACTTGGCTCAGCCAATTGCTTGTCAGACAACTTTTCAAAAGGCACAGGATTTACTTCTATATGAATATCTATTCTATCTAACAAAGGACCAGATACCTTGTTGAGGTAACGTTGCATTTCAGCGTGAGACGATTTGATTGGTGCATCAGGATCGTTGAAATACCCACTTGGACTTGGATTCATACTTGCCACAAGCATAAAAGAAGACGGATACGTTATTGTAAACCTCGCCCTTGAAATGGTTACCTCTCTGTCTTCTAAAGGCTGACGCATTACCTCTAATACATCTCGTTTAAATTCTGGCAACTCGTCTAAAAACAATACTCCATTATGTGCAAGAGATATTTCACCTGGTTGTGGATATCCCCCTCCGCCAACAAGAGATACAGACGAGGCCGTGTGGTGTGGACTTCTAAAAGGTCGGTTGCAGATTAATCCACTGTCTTTTGCCTTGCCTACTACACTGTGAATCTTGGTAGTTTCTAACGCCTCATCCAATGTCATTGAAGGCAATATACTCGGCAAGCGCTTTGCCAACATCGTCTTTCCAGATCCCGGTGGTCCTATTAATATAATGTTATGTCCACCTGCCGCTGCAATTTCCATTGCCCGTTTAATACTCTCCTGTCCCTTCACATCCTTAAAGTCAATAGCTAAATGGTTTTCCGAATCGTCGTTAAACATCGCTTTTAAATCTAACTTCACGGGTTCTAAATTTATCTTACCAGACAAAAAGCCAATCACCTCATCTATTTTACTAACACCATAAACATCTAACCCTTCTACAATAGCCGCTTCCCTTTCATTTCCCTTGGGAATTATAATTCCTTTAAACCCCTCTTCTTTTGCTTTAATCGCAATAGGTAAAGCACCATTGATACACTGCAAAGAACCATCTAACGACAATTCTCCCATTATCACATAATCCCCTAAAGTCTTTTGAAGAGTAATTTGACTCGACGAAACCAGTATACCAATAGCAATAACCAAGTCATAAGAAGACCCTTCCTTTCTCAAGTTGGCAGGGGCTAAATTGATAGTTATCTTTCTACCTGGCATACGATAACCGTTATTCTTTAACGCTGCCGCAATCCGATAGCTGCTTTCTTTAATTGCACTGTCTGGCAATCCTACAAGGTGATACCCCACTCCTTTGTCAATGTGTACCTCAACAGTTATTGTTGTTGCATCAATGCCGTAAACAGCACTACCAAAAACCTTTTCTAACATATTTCCTCTATTATTTAAGTGTCTCTTTTATCAAAAAGAAGGTTTTTAAAATAAATTAAAGAATAGTGTATCATTTTCATTTTGTAGAGCACATCCCCACAATGCAACACTTTCACAATCTTTGATTTATTTTATATTTCTTTTCTAAATACTTTGATTTATTTAAAAAACACCAAGTATTTAACTACATATCAGTACGTTACAAAAAATATACCGAATATTTCGAATATGTTTTCTCTTTTTTGGCATTAGTATTGAATAGTATTTCAATGTAGATTATTTCTCACCTTCAACAATTAACAGTATTTAAAATGATAACAAGTAAAAAAACAGTTTTAGTAGCAATCTCAGCTTTGATAATGATAGGTACATTGATAGGTATCAACAGCTGTAATATAGGTTCTTCTAAAACGATTGATCCGAAAGAAAATGCACTGGCTTTACCTATCATTCAAGTAGATACAACAACAGCAATTACAATTAAAGACTATATCGGAAATATAGAGGGTAAAGTAAACGTAGAGATTCGCCCTCAGGTAGAAGGTCTTTTAGAACAAATATTTATAGATGAAGGGGCTTTTGTAAAAGAAGGTCAACCTCTTTTTAAAGTGGACCCACAACCTTACCAAGAGGTTTTAAACAATATGGTGGCTACAGAGAATGTAGAAAAGGCTAAACTGAAAAATGCAAAGCTTGAAATAGACCGTTTAAAACCATTGATCGACAATGAGGTAATTGCTGAGGTACAATTGCAAACAGCAAAAGCTAATTACGAAATCGCAAGAGCTTCATTAGCAAAAGCAAGTGCCGCTGTAGCAAGTGCTAAGATTAACTTAGACTACACCGTAATCAAAGCTCCTGTAAGTGGATACATTGGCCGTATGCCTAAGCGTATTGGTAACTTAGTTTCTAAAAGTGATAAAGAACCGCTTACTGTACTTTCTGACGTAAGTGAAGTTTATGTGTACTTCGGAATGAGTGAGTCTGACTTTTTATACTTCAGCAAAGGGAATAAAAAAGCGGATACAACAGCAGCTGGACAATACTTACCAGATGTAGCACTGATTTTAGCTGACGGACACGAATATGCTGAAAAAGGAAAAGTAGATATGATTAACGGACAAGTTAACCGTACAACAGGTTCTATTTCTCTTAGAGCTTCGTTTCCAAACTCTCAAGATGTGATGAGATCTGGTAACACAGGAACAATCAAATTAAAAGAAACAAATCCTCACGTAATCTTGATTCCACAAGAAGTTACTACTTCTATTCAAGACAAAACTTTTGTTTACATCTTAGACAACGAAGACAAAGTAAAATTACAATCAATCGTATTAAACGGGGTATCTGGAACAAACTATATTGTTTCTGAAGGATTAAAAATCGGAGACCGCGTGATTAAAACTGGTTTTGACAAATTAACTGAAGGAATGTATGTAAAACCTGTCAACTAATTTACTTGTCAAACAACAATTGAACTATGCGTTATTTTACTCACCTTACTAAATAATTTTATATGTTAAAAGCTATTATAAATCGTCCTATCCTGGCTACAGTAATATCAATTATGTTCTTATTACTTGGGTTAGTTGGACTTACATTATTACCGATAACACGTTTCCCAGAGATTGCACCACCGAGTGTTACTGTCTCTACTTCATACCCTGGTGCAAATGCTGAAACTGTTGCTCAGAGTGTCTTATTACCGATTGAGGAATCTATCAACGGGGTTGACAATATGAGTTACATTAGTTCAAAAGCAAGTAACAGTGGATCGGGAACTATAAACGTATATTTTAAAGCAGGTACTGACCCTGACCAAGCATCTGTAAACGTACAAAACAGAGTAAGTAAAGCGTCTGGTGATTTGCCGTCTGAGGTTAATGAAAACGGTATTTCTGTTACTCCTCGTCAGAGTGGT
This sequence comes from Myroides sp. C1519, assembly GCF_038039755.1. Taxonomy (NCBI): domain Bacteria; kingdom Pseudomonadati; phylum Bacteroidota; class Flavobacteriia; order Flavobacteriales; family Flavobacteriaceae; genus Myroides; species Myroides sp. C1519. Next base: position 73,931 of record NZ_JBBPHM010000016.1, on the reverse strand, counting down.
AATATTATGACGATTAACTTTTACAGTGACCACCCTGAAGAGGTGTATGACGAAACTTTCTTACAAGCATACACACAGATTAATATCAACCGTGAACTACTAAGGGTTCCTGGAGTTGCATCTGTTGGACGTATTGGTGCACGTGATTACTCAATGAGAACGTGGTTAAACCCAGAAAAACTGGCTTTATATAGTCTAACTCCTCAAGACATCATTAGTGCGATTAAAGATCAAAACTTTGAAATTGCACCTGGTGCTTTTGGAGAAACATCTGATGAGGCATTTGAAACATCATTGAAACACAAAGGTAGATTTAGTCAACCTGAGCAATATGAAAACATTGTAATTAAAACAAACAAAGACGGTTCTGTTTTACTATTAAAAGATGTAGCAAGAGTGGAGTTTGGCGCGTCTAACGTGGGGAGTGATAACAGTGTAAACGGTTACCCTGGGTTAACAATGAACATTACGCAAACTGCTGGTTCAAATGCCAGAGATATTGATATTGCTGTTAGAAAAGTATTAGAACGCGTTTCTAAGTCGTTCCCAAAAGGAGTACACTATGAAATTAGCTACTCTGTAAAGAATCAGATTGACGAGTCGATTAACCAAGTAAAGAGTACGCTTTTCGAGGCTTTCTTCTTAGTGTTTATCATTGTTTACTTATTCTTACAAGACTTTAGATCAACAATTATTCCCGCTATTGCTATTCCTATTTCACTGGTAGGTACGTTGTTCTTTATCTACTTAATGGGATTCTCTATTAACGTATTAACAATGTTTGCTTTAGTGCTCGCCATTGGTATTGTAGTAGATGACGCCATTGTAGTGGTTGAGGCTATACACGAGAAAATGCATCAGACGGGAATGAAAGCAAAAGAAGCTACAATCTCAACGATGAACGAGATTACAAGAGCTATTATCTCTATTACTTTAGTAATGTCAGCTGTGTTCTTACCTGTTGGTTTTATGCAAGGTCCTGCTGGTATATTCTATAAGCAATTTGCCTATACCCTTGCCTTTGCTATTCTTATTTCAGCTGTAAACGCATTAACGTTGAGTCCTGCTTTATGTGCTTTGTTTTTAAAACAACCATCAGGAGATGAGTATGTAGCAAAGAAAAATAAAAACACAGTACAACGCGTAAGTGGTAGATTCTTCTTTGCTTTCAACACAGCATTTGACAGTTTCACTGAAAAATATGTAGCTACAATTAAGAAGTTAATCACCAATAAAAAAGTGGCTATTGCCGGATTAGCATTAATCATCGGATTAGGAGTTGTATTCTTATACAAAACGCCTTCTTCATTTATTCCAAGAGAAGACGACAGTTATATTACATACTCTTTAGCAATGCCTCCTGGTGCTTCATTAGCACGTACAAAAGTTGTTCTTGCTAAAGCAGATAGTATTTTAAAACAACGTACGGATATTGAGGGAATGACTGCTATTTCTGGTTATAACGCCATTGATGGTAACGCGAGTCCGTCATTTGCTGTTGGTTTCCTTAATTTGAAACCGTACAAAGAAAGAGGAAAAACAAAGAATATAGACAAGATTATTGAGGAGATTCAAACCGACTTATCTGTTATTAACGAGGCGTCATTCAACGTATTCCCAAGACCTACTATTTCAGGATTTGGTGACTTCGGTGGTATTGAATTTGTTCTTCAAGACCGTATGGGTGGTGGATTCGACGAATTCAGTAAGGTAAGTGATGAGGTGATTAAAGAATTGAAAAGCAGAGATGAAATTGCAAATGCCTTTACTTCTTTTAAAGCCAATTACCCTCAATACTTATTAGAAATTGACTATGTGAAAGCAAAATCTTTAGGCGTTAGCGTAAAAGATTTAATGACAACGGTTAAGAATTACTACGGTCGTATAAAAGCTGGGGATTTCAACAGATTTGGACGTACATACCGTGTGTATATGCAAGCAGATATTCCATTTAGAGAGAGTCCAGAGTCATTCCGTTCTATTTACGTGAAAAACAAAGACGGTGAAATGTTGCCTGCCAATACGTTGATTAAACTGAAAAAAACATTAGGTCCACAAACGGTAACGAGATATAACTTATACAACTCTATTTCTATTAAAGCTACACCTGCTACGGGTTATAGTACAGGAGATGCTATGAAAGCCATTGAAGAGGTAACAGGGAAAATACCTGGTAACTATTCGTATGAGTTTACAGGAATGTCTTTAGAAGAAAAAGATTCAGGTAACCAAGCTATCTTGATTTTCGCCTTGAGTATTGTATTTGTTTACTTCTTACTATGTGCACAGTACGAGAGTTATTTATTGCCTATTGCAATTTTACTTACTGTACCAACGGGGTTATTAGGGGTTGCGCTATTTGTAAACTTAGCGGGATTACAAAATAACATCTATGTACAAGTAGGACTGATTATGCTGATTGGTTTATTAGCTAAGAACGCTATTCTGATTGTGGAGTTTGCTCTACAACAAAGACGCAATGGCTTATCTATTTTTGACGCAGCTATAGAGGGGTCTAAGATGCGTTTAAGACCAATCTTGATGACATCATTTGCTTTCGTAGCTGGATTAATTCCATTGATGTTTACTGTTGGTCCATCTGCTCAAGGTAACCATTCTATCAGTTTTAGTGCCGCTGGAGGTATGGTATGTGGAGTAATCGTAGGGATTTTTATTATCCCTGTACTATTCTTCATTTTCCAAACGTGGGATGAAAAACTTAAAGCAAAATTTACTAACGACTAAAAATAGAAACCTATGAATACAAAAAGAATATTAACATACACTTTATATGCTTCGATGGTTTCTGCTTTGGTGGCATTACAATCTTGTGCACCACAATCGAAATACAGAGCACCTCAATTAGACTTGCCTGAAAGCTATAGAGGACAAAGTGATTCAATTAGAACAGCAAGCGACTCTGTTGGTATTGCTGATATTGATTGGAGAACGTTCTTTGAAGATGAAACGTTAATCCACTTAATTGAGAAAGGATTAGAACACAACTTTGATATGCAGAATGCGGTCAAAAACATTGAAATTGCCAATATGAAAGCGGGCCAAGCTAAATTAGAATGGTTGCCTTCAATTAATATGGATATGGGAAGTGTTTCTTATCAATATAAATCTCAAAACTACTATGGCTCGCCTTCTTCTAAGTACTATGCTGACAAGGGGAAAGATGCTCCTGATAATATGTATGTAAACTCAGCACAATATATCACTGGTTTAGGGTTGAGCTGGGAGATTGATATTTGGGGAAAAATAAAGAGTAAAAGTGCAGAGGCATTAGCAAGATACTTACAGACCAATGAGGCTAAGAAAGCAGTACAAACTACTTTAATTGCCAATATTGCTGAGGGATATTACAACTTACTATTGTTAGACGCACAAATGGAAGTAGCTGAAACCAACTATGAGTTGACTAAAAACACCCTGAAGATAGTAGAATTACAACGCGATGCGGGACAAATCACTTCCTTGGCGATTCAGCAAACGCGTAACCAAATGTTGGTTGCCAAAGCGTTAATTCCTTCTTTGAAACAACAGATTGCTATTCAAGAAAATGCCTTGTCATTACTTACAGGTCAGTTACCTAATGATATTGAAAGGGACACTAAATTAGCTGATGTGAAATACGACGAAACCCTAACAACAGGTATTCCGTTATATATGATTAGTCAAAGACCTGATGTACAAGCAGCAGAATTAGAATTACAAGCTAAAAATGCTATTGTAGGGGTAACACAAACAAGTAGATATCCATCATTACAAATAGACCTTACAGGAGGATTAAACAGTATGTTAGGATCTAATTGGTTCAATATTCCTGGTTCTCTTTTTGGTGGTTTAGTAGGTAAACTTACTGCTCCTATTTTCAATAAAAAGAAACTAAAAACAGACTTTGAAGTAGCTAAAATTGAAAGAACGAAGTCAGAGATTGACTTTCAGAAAACAGTTTACACAGCAATAACAGAAGTAACAGATGCTTTGATTACGTCTGAAACTGTGAGAGAGCAAATTGATATTGCAGAGGAACAAGTTTCTACATCAAGATTAGGGGTTAAGCAATCTAACTTATTATTTAATAGTGGATATGCAACGTATATTGAGGTAATCAACGCACAAAAAAATATGCTTGATAGCGAGTTGAATTTGAATAAACTAAAACAAAACAAATTGCTATCGAGAGTTAAGCTATACAAATCTCTTGGAGGAGGTTGGAAATAGTTTACGAAACGAGTAAAGTAACCAAACTTTAAATAGAAAAACCTTAAAGGGAGAACATTGCAATGTTCTCCCTTTTCTTTTATATGCCGACACTACGCTATCTCCTCATACTTACTTTCACACCCTTTTTTGAGATTGCCTTTGAACTCATCATCCTAACGCAATGAAATCAAAACCATTTATTATCTATTCATTCTCATAAACTTGTTTCTCTAAAAACAAGAGGCATTTACCAAAACTAAAATACCCTTATTCTACGATCACATCTTTCTCGCCCCTCTAAAAACAACGAAACTACTTACTCAATGTTAGTCTACTCTTACTAACTAAAGAACTCATTTAAAACTTTCAAAACGCTAATACAATATACTACACTACAAGTCAAAAAAAGAGGATGCCTATATAGACATCCTCTTTTACGTATAAAAACAAACTGTTTATTTTATTCCATTTTGGTTTAACCAAGCACTGTATTTTCTACTATTAGCATTGTGTTGCGCTAAAGTAACAGCAAACTCGTGATACCCCATTTTCTCAACGCTTGCACAGAAATACACATAATCGTGTTTCTCTGCATTTAACACAGCGTCAATTGTATTCTTATCTGCCATAAAGATTGGCCCTGGAGGCAATCCAGTATTTTGATACGTATTATACGGAGATGGTACTTCAGTGTCTTTTAAGTACACTCTTTTGATTACTTGATCAAAATCACCTGTATATAATTTCTTAGCATACACCACTGTTGGATCAGCTTGTAAAGGCATTCCCATTTTTAAACGGTTAAGATATACACCCGCTACTTTAGACTTCTCGTCATTTTTAGAAGTTTCTTTTTGTACGATAGACGCTAAAATAGACACTTCAATAGGAGTTAACCCCAATGCTTTTGCTTTCTCCTCACGCTCAGCATTCCAAAAACGGATATACTCTTTGTGCACTCTATTTCTAATTTTCAACGGATTTACATTCCAATAAAACTCATACGTTTCTGGTAAAAAACACGTCAATACATTCTCTTTTGTAAACCCTGTTTCTTTCAAGAAACTCTCGTCGTAAAACGATTGTAAGAAAGCTAAACTATCTGGTTCAACTTGTGCTGCCATACGCCCTGCCAAGTTTTCAACGCGCTCCATATTATTAAACGTCAAACGAACAGGCACATTATCTCTCAAAGCTTGAATAAGGTCGTAACTGTTCATTCCGTTTCTCAACTTGAACTTTCCACCCATAATATTTCCAGAGTAGCTTCGTTGTTCAGCGATCTCCTCAAAACCATTCACATCATTCAAATACGGCTCTAACTTCTTAACCACAGTTTGAAAATTATCTCCCTCTGTTAAGTACACATATTCTTTTTCGTCCCATCCGTGTAAGTTTGGAGAAAATGCCTTTCCGTACCAAACGTACAGATATCCTAATAAACCGAATCCTCCTAATACTACAAGTAAAACTAAGATGTTCTTTAATTTCATAACTACTCTTTAAAATATTAATTGATACATAGCCTCATCTTTATAGACAGAGCCAACTTTATTCCATTGTTTTTTAACGCCAATTAGTTCAAAACCATACTTGGTAAACAAGTGTGTGCTTGCCGTATTATCAGTTGCAATATTAGCATACAATTGGTTTAATCCCAAATACTGTTGGCTGTAATTTATAACCAATTCTAACGCTTCTGAACCAATACCCCTATTGCGTTCATTAAGGTCTTGAATAACGATTCCAACCCCCGCTTTATTGTTCTTAGGATCAAAGTCAAACAAGTCTATCAATCCAAGTGTAGCCTTGTCGTCTTTATCACAAATTACCAAGCGCAATTGTTTTGCCTCATAAATATCTAAATGGGCATTTTCTAAATATTGGTGAATTAAAAATCGACTGTATGGTGTTTGCGTATTACTAACCTCCCACAGCGACATATCGTTTTCAATCTGATATATAAACTCTAAATCCTCTGGCTCTAAAGCACGCAGATAAATCGTTTCTCCTTGAATATGCAACATCTCTTTAAATTTCAATTGTTCCTTCAAACACTAATTCAGCCGGACCATTTAAGAACACCTTGCTAAACTTATTGTTTTCATCTACCTCAAAAGCAACCTTTAGGTTCCCACCTTCCACGTCAATCTTAATAGTAGTATCGTCTGCCTTTCCTGTTAAATACATTGAGATAGCCACCGCTGTTGCTCCCGTACCACAAGATAAAGTCTCGTCTTCTACTCCTCTTTCAAACGTTCTTATTCTAAAATGATTAGGACCTTCTTGCTCTACAAAGTTCACATTAGTACCTCCTGGAGCATATAGTTCACTTTCGCGAATCTCCTTTCCGTTGTTAAAAACATCGTACTCCTTTACATTTCTAACCAACTCCACGTGATGAGGTGAACCCGTATTTAAAAAGCAATATTCTTTATTTACGGTGATCTCTTGCACGTCAATCATCTGTAACGACACCTTGTTATCTTTATCTATCGTAGCATTGTGTTCTCCGTCAATAGCAATAAAACGGCATTTATCATTTGTTATTATTCCCAACTGCTTTGCAAAAGCAACTAAACATCTCCCTCCATTACCACACATTGTACTCTCACTACCATCTGCGTTAAAGTAAACCATTCTAAAGTCGTACTGTTCATCGTTTTCTAATAATATCAAACCATCTCCTCCTACACCAAAACGACGGTGACATAAAAAAGCAACTAACGCTTTGTCTTGTTTTGGAAAGAACCCACTTCTGTTGTCAATCATCACAAAGTCGTTCCCTGTTCCTTGATATTTATAAAACTTAATCATATACCTTTAATTTATTAAAGGGGTAAATTTACAAATAATTGTGCGTTAGTTCACATTGTTAAGTGTTGGTTAAAGCATTTACTCTATAAATTTTAGTTTCTTATTTTTACTCTTAAACAGTTAAATAATATTCTATTATGAAGAAAACTCTTAGTATATTCTTTATCAGTCTTCTTAGTGGTGCTCTAACATTAGGAGGATATAAAATTTTATTTGAAAACAAACAACAAGCACAAGAGCTAATTACTACTGAAAATGCGTTGCCAAACACTACTCAGGCATCGCGCATTACTGCTCTTCCGGGCAGTCTTGACTTTACAAAATCGGCAGAAAGCACCGTCAATGCGGTAGTTCACGTTAAAAACCTAAGCTATATCACTACGCGTTCTAATCCGTTATTAGAATTTTTCTACGGATATAAAGGAGGTACACAAGCACAAGTGGGTACAGGTTCTGGAGTTATCATTACAGAAGATGGATATATTGTAACCAACAACCACGTAATTGCTAATTCGTCTGAATTAGAGGTGACCTTGAATAACGATGAGACTTATAAAGCAAAACTCATTGGTACAGATAAGCAAATGGACATTGCCCTGCTAAAAATAGAACCTAAAGACAAACTGCCCTACATCGTATTTGGAGATTCTGACAATATCCAATTGGGAGAATGGGTATTGGCTGTTGGTAATCCATTTAACTTAACCTCAACGGTTACGGCAGGAATTGTATCTGCTAAAGCAAGAAACTTATTTAAAACAGGCATTCAATCGTTTATACAAACTGATGCTGCTATCAACCCAGGTAATAGCGGTGGTGCATTGGTAAACACGCGTGGAGAACTAATCGGTATCAACACAATGATTTCATCCAACACCGGTTCTTATGTCGGTTATGCCTTTGCAGTTCCGTCTAATGTAACCCGTAAAATAGTTGAGGATCTTTTAGAATACGGAAACGTACAACAGGGGGTACTTGGGGTTAGTGGTTTTGAGTTAAACCAACAACTCATAGCTGAACTCAACCTTAAAAACACGAAAAACGGTTTTTATGTCAAAGAGATTACTCCTAATTCCGGAGCTGAAAAGGCAGGAATAAAAACGGGAGATATCATAACAAAAATCAACAACAAAGACATTAAGACATTTGTAGATATTAAGTCCGTGCTCAATACAAAAAGACCAAATGATTTAGTTGATATTAGTTTTATTAGAGATAACGAACCACAGCAAACGCAAATTGCCTTAATTAAACGAGAGAATCAGCAATTTGCCTATAAGGGAATTGAATTCGAAGAATTAAGTGACGAAGATCGAGAAGAAAACAACATCAATTACGGTATCAAAATAGTGCGAATTACAGACAAAGAACTGTCAAATTACAAGAGAGAATTAGAGGGTAGCTTGCTTATTTCTATCAATGGAATTAAAATTATGTCTATAAATCAGGCCAAAGACATCCTAAATCAGGTAGGGCTTTCTCAAAAAATAAAGGCAGATATTGTCACTTTGAAAGGAGAACATTTACGTTTACTAATATAAAATAGGTGTTCACCCAAAATATCGAAGAAAAAGTCCAATTTGTCATTTTGAATTTGATTAATTCATTAAAAAAACGGACTTTTGCAGGAATTTATCACAACACAATCTAAATATGAAGAACAATAGCTTATACGAAAAGGAATTAGCATTTCAAGCAGACCGCAGAAAGGCTTGTGTAGAATTCATTAAAATCGTTAGTGACTTATGGTATGATAAGTCTATCGAATTATTAATGTTCCGTAATCAACTAATCGACCGTAGCGTAAGCGATATCATCAACTTACACGAATACGCTGCAAAATTTGTTGGAAAACCAATCAACATTTTCGATTCAGTAGAAATCGCTGAAGCTATTCAAAAAGCAGACTTACCACCATCAAGAATTGATATCGGTCGTTTGACTTACGAATACCACTTAGAAGACAACCAACACAGTAACGCTTTAGCTTTCGTAAACGCGAAATTAAAAGATGCTAAAGAAACTGAAGAATTAGTACCAAAAGACGTTGTATTATACGGATTTGGACGTATCGGTAGATTATTAGCTCGTGAGTTAATGAACAAAATCGGTAAAGGACAACAAATGCGTTTAAGAGCAATTGTAACTCGTGATAAAAACGATGCTACTTTGTTAGAAAAACGTGCTTCTTTATTAAAATATGACTCTGTACACGGAGATTTCGAAGGTTCAGTTATCGCTGACCCAGAAAACAATGCTTTAATCATCAACGGAACTACTGTTCATATGATTTCTGCTAACTCTCCAGAAGAGATTGATTATACAGCTTACGATATTGACAATGCACTTATCATTGACAATACAGGAGCTTTCAAAACTGACGAAGACCTTAAGAGACACTTAACTGCTAAAGGAGCTTCTAAAGTATTATTAACTGCTCCAGGTAAAGGTGTTCCAAACATCGTACACGGTGTTAACCACACTGAGTACAACCCAGAGGAAGTTGATATTTGGTCAGCTGCTTCTTGTACTACAAACGCAATTACTCCTATTCTTAAAGTAATGGAAGATAATTTCGGAGTAGTAAAAGGACACTTAGAAACTATCCACGCTTACACAAATGACCAAAACTTGGTTGACAATATGCACAAAAAATACCGTCGTGGTAGAGCTGCAGCGTTAAACATGGTTATTACTGAAACAGGTGCTGGAAGTGCTGTTGCTAAAGCATTACCATCATTAGCTGGTAAATTAACTTCTAACGCTATTCGTGTACCAGTTCCTAATGGTTCATTAGTAGTATTAAACTTAGAAGTTGAAAAAACAACTTCAGTTGACGAGTTAAACGAAGTTATGCGTAAAGCAGCTTTAAATGGTGATTTAGTAGAGCAAATCAAATATTCAATCAACAATGAATTAGTATCTTCTGATATCGTTGGTACTTCTGCTCCATCTATCTTTGATAGTAAAGCAACTATTGTTTCTGCTGACGGTAAAAACGTTGTTATGTACGTTTGGTATGATAACGAATATGGTTATAGCCACCAAGTTATCCGTTTAGCTAAATATGTAGCTCAAGTTAGACGTTATACTTACTATTAGTAGATAGTCTTTTATAATATAATAAAGCCCGTTGTAATTGTTACAACGGGCTTTTTTTTGTTTATAATTTATACGCATCAATTACACATCATATTTTCGGTACCCCGTTTTCAATTTCACGTTTTACGCATCACGTTTCACAAATACCAGTTCCCCATTTTCGGTTTTCGATTACCGATACATCATTTATGTTCACTGGATTATCACATCTCGCGCTCGTACGGGCGAACCCGTGTGTTCGCCCCCTTTTGTTTATTTATAAACAACTTACATGATATTTATATACATGATTAATTATCAATAATTAATATGGGGTAAACACATAGGTTTACCCCTACGCATACCGCAATTCAACGCAATATCGTGGTGCATATATACAATGTGGAGACGCGAAGTATCGCGTCTGTACCGATAAAATAAACCGATAATTACAATGACGTTTTACGTTTCACAAATACCGGTTCCCGTTCTCGGTTACCGATATACTGAACGGATATTTACCCCTATAAAACATATCGAAAGTATGCATAATACATATCTATAAAGACGTTTCACGTTTTACGCATCACATTTCACAAATACCGGTTCCCCGTTTTCGAAACCTCAGTTCCCCCTAAAAACAAAAAAACCTCTGAAAGCAATACGCTCAGAGGTTTTTTTCTTTTCTATATAAAATGCTATTTCAGCAATTCGTCTAACGTAACTCTAAACTTAGAGCTATTCCAATCGGCTGCTCTAAATTTCTTAACTACTATATTCCCTTTTTTGTCAATCACATACGATGACGGAAGTGATGTAGAATATAATTCTGTTGGCGCACTATTCTTTTCATAATACACAGGTAAAGTATATTCATTCTTTTCTTTAAACGCTTTCACCTTATCCACTGGATCATTCGTTACAAACATAAATACTACCTTATCCTTATAATCGTTGTAAAGCTCTTGAAAACTCGGTTTCTCAGCAATACAAGGAGGACACCACGTAGCCCAAAAGTTGATAATAACAACTTTACCTTCTACAGTAGTAAAATCAAAAGGTTTACCCTCTTCATCAACAACTATCCAGTCTTCAAAACTCACCTTCTTCACATCCTCTTGCTTCTCTAAAGACGGACTCATAGCAACAAGGCGATTTACCCATACTTTAAAACTTGTTCCAAGTGGCGTAAAAAACACTACCCCAATAAATATTATAAATAGAATATTAGATATCCAACCTTTCCCCTTTTTCTTCTCTTTCATAGTAATCGCTTAAAATAAACTTATACAAATATAGTACTAAAGCTTCTAAATATTAAAAATAGAACAAAACAAGCGGTATAACCAACAATAATTATATATAATAATAATTTTAACACTTTTTAAGAATCCTTAAACATCTCATCAAACTTAACTTCTTCCCTTCCTGGTAAAACTAAGTTCAAAACAATACCGATGATAGACGCTAATGCCATTCCTTCTAATGAAAACAAATCTCCAATATGAATAGCTGCTCCTCCAATTCCGATAATTAAAATAACAGACGAAATAATCAAGTTTCTCTTAACCTTGAAATCTACATTATTCTCTACCAACATACGCAACCCACTTGACGCAATAATACCGAATAACAAAATAGATACTCCCCCCATTACTGGTGACGGAATAGTACTTAACAAGGCTGCTACCTTTCCACAGAATCCAAATAGAATAGCAAAACACGCTGCCCCGATAAAAATATAAATACTAAAAGCTCTTGTGATGGCTAATACACCGATATTTTCTCCATAAGTCGTATTGGGTGGTCCACCAATCAAAGATGCCAACATTGTCGCTACACCATCTCCTAACATAGATCTATCTAACCCTGGTTCTTTGATTAAATCTTTTCCGATTACTTTACTCAATACCAATTGGTGTCCAATATGCTCTGCAATAGGCACAATTGCCACTGGTAACATCAACAGAATTACATACCAAGAAACAGATGGTTCATAATCAATAAAAGGCATCATAAACTCTGGAACTGCAATCCACTTAGCATTTGCTACAGCTTCAAAATGTACAACTCCCATTATAGAAGCAAAAGTATATCCTCCGATTATTCCTACTAATACGGGAATAACACTTAAAAATCCTCTTGTAAAAATAGCCGTAATAATCGTAATTGAAAGCGTTACTAATCCAATCAACACATAATTCAAATCATACTCTCCAGCCGGATTATTAGTAACCATTCCCACTGCTGTACTTGCTAAACCAAGACCGATAACCATAATAACAGGACCTACTACAATTGGAGGTAATAGTTTCATCAACCAATTCGTACCTGCTTTTGCTATGATTAACGACACTAACGAATACACAACACCAACAAGGAAACTCCCCACTAAAAAGCTACCAACAGGCATACCTGAATTAGGATCAGCCTCCAATGCTTTCATAGCGATAATAGGGTTAATAAAAGCGAATGACGAACCTAAATAAGAAGGCACTTTTCCTTTTGTAATAAAAATAAAAACCAAAGTACCAATTCCACTTGATATTAAGGCAATTGCAGGATTCATACCTGTTAATGCAGGAACCAAAACGGTAGCCCCAAACATGGCAAATAAATGTTGAATACTCAATAGTATCCACTGACCTAATTTTGGTTTTTCATCAACGGCCAATACAATAGCCTTTTCTTCTTTAGCCATACTTCTTTATCATTTTGTTAAAACTGCGTAAAATTAAACTTTTTAAATGATTCACTTTTGGTCTTATAGAAAAAACAAAGACATATTATAAAGAAAAATACATAAACCAAGGCACAATAATTCCATTAAGACAAAAAAAAGAGACCATCTGTTATAGATGATCTCTTCTTATATTCTTATGTATTTGTCAAATGACTATTTACCAGCAGCAATTAAATTTAATGCAGAACCAGCTTTAAACCATTCGATTTGACTTGCATTATACGTATGGTTAGCCTCAATTACATCTTTAGATCCGTCAGCGTGTACGAACTCAATATGTAACGATTTACCAGGAGCAAAATCAGTTAAGTCTAAGAAGTTGATTGTATCGTCTTCTTGGATTTTATCATAATCTGCTTCATTAGCAAAAGTTAATGCTAACATACCTTGTTTTTTCAAGTTAGTTTCGTGAATACGAGCAAATGATTTTACTAATACCGCTCTAACTCCTAAATGGCGAGGCTCCATAGCTGCGTGCTCACGAGAAGATCCTTCTCCGTAGTTTTGGTCACCCACTACAATAGTAGGAATACCAGCCGCTTTGTATGCTCTTTGAACAGCAGGTACAGGACCATACTCTCCAGTTAATTCATTCTTAACATTGTTTGTCAAATGGTTAAACGCATTTTCAGCACCAATTAACATATTGTCAGAAATGTTGTCTAAGTGACCACGGAAACGCAACCAAGGACCAGCCATAGAAATGTGGTCAGTAGTACATTTACCAAAAGCCTTAATCAACAATTTAGCTCCTGTAATATTTTTACCATCCCAAGGAGTAAATGGCTCTAACAATTGAAGACGTTTAGAATCAGCAGATACTTCAACTTTAACGCTTGAACCATCTTCTGCTGGTGCTTGATAACCTGGATCATCTACATCAAATCCTCTTTTTGGCAACTCATCACCTGTTGGAGGAAGTAATTTCACCTCTTCACCGTTGTCATTGATTAACGTATCTGTGATAGGGTTAAAACTCAAATCACCTGCAATTGCTAAAGCAGCCACCATTTCTGGAGACGTTACGAAAGCGTGTGTATTTGGGTTACCATCCGCACGTTTCGAGAAGTTACGGTTGAACGAGTGAACAATTGTGTTCTTCTCCCCTTTATCAGCTCCCTCACGATCCCATTGTCCGATACAAGGTCCACAAGCGTTAGTAAACACTTTAGTTCCCATTTTCTCAAAAGTATCAATGATACCATCTCTTTCAATAGTAAAGCGAATTTGCTCAGAACCTGGGTTAATACCAAATTCAGCTTTTGGAGTAATACCGTGTTTAACAGCTTGCTCAACAATAGAAGCCGCTCTTGACATATCCTCATAAGAAGAGTTTGTACAAGATCCGATTAATCCCCATTCCACTTTTAAAGGCCATCCGTTTTTATCAGCCTCCTCTTTCATTTTAGAAACTGGAGTACCTCTATCCGGAGTAAATGGTCCGTTGATGTGTGGTTCTAATTCAGACAAGTTAATTTCGATTAACTCATCAAAGTATTGTGATGGATTAGCATACACTTCAGCATCCGCAGTTAAGTGTTCTGCTACCTTATCAGCAGCATCAACTACATCTTGACGACCTGTTGCAGCTAAATATCTTCTCATTGAATCATCATATCCGAAAGTAGAAGTTGTAGCTCCGATTTCAGCTCCCATATTACAGATTGTACCTTTACCAGTACAAGACATAGAAGTAGCTCCTTCACCGAAATACTCAACAATAGCTCCTGTTCCTCCTTTTACAGTAAGAATATCAGCTACTTTCAAGATAACATCTTTAGGTGCAGTCCATCCGTTTAATTTACCCGTTAACTTAACACCGATTAATTTAGGGAATTTCAACTCCCAAGCCATACCAGACATTACGTCAACAGCATCAGCTCCACCAACACCAATTGCTAACATACCTAAACCACCAGCATTTACTGTGTGTGAGTCAGTACCAATCATCATACCTCCTGGGAAAGCATAATTCTCTAAAACAATTTGGTGAATAATACCAGCTCCTGGTTTCCAGAAACCGATTCCGTATTTATTTGATACCGATGATAAGAAATTAAATACTTCTGAAGATTGCGTTTCAGCAACTTTTAAATCTGTTGCAGCGCCAACTTTTGCTTGAATTAAGTGGTCACAATGCACTGTTGTCGGTACAGCTACTTTCTCTTTTCCAGCGTGCATAAATTGCAATAAAGCCATCTGTGCAGTTGCATCTTGACAAGCTACTCTATCTGGAGCAAAGTCAACATAATCTTTTCCTCTTTCAAACGCTTGTGAAGGTTGTCCTTCCCATAAATGCGTATATAAAATTTTCTCAGAAAGTGTTAATGGACGACCTACCAATTGACGAGCTTTTTCAACTCTGTCTGGCATTTTATCGTACACTTTTTTAATCATTTCAATATCAAAAGCCATATTAATTTTATTTGATTCTACATTAATTACGTCTTCCCAAATTACTAATTATTTCCATACTAATATTTTAAAAAAATGCTAACACCTTCAATTTAAAACGATTCTACTTAAACAAATTAAGTTTGCAAAGAATACTTTAACGCAAAGTTTAAGGAGGGTATTGCAAAAGGCAATTAGTTGACTATTTTGTTTAAATTTGAATAAAACTAAAGTTAACAAGGGTGACTATTACACACTCCTTATCTAAACTAACCAACCAAAACACATAAGTAGCAAATACTATTTGTGAATTCATCCTCTTATTTAAAACAACCACTATGTACAAACATCTTTTTAAAGCAACACTAAATTGGATTGCTACCGACAAACTAAAAGAGTCAAACGAAAAGGTGTATGCCAAAAGCCATACTATAAAAATAGAAGGAAAAGATATTCTATCGATTTCAGCAGCTAAAGCCTTTAAAGGGGATCCTACATTGCTAAATCCAGAAGATTTATTGCTGACTGCCCTTACATCGTGCCATATGATGTCGTATTTATACGTATGCCAGCAACACAACATAGAGGTGCTTTCTTATGAAGATAATTCAGAAGCGACACTGGTACTAAATGCTGATGGCAGCGGGCGTATAACCAAAGTAGTTTTAAATCCGATAGTACGCATCAAAAATGAATCGCAAAAAGCGTTAGCATTACAACTGCATATTCAAGCCAACAAACTCTGCTTTATTGCTAATTCCTGTAATTTTGAAATAGAACATCACGCACAATGCTTTAACGAAGAATAAACCATAAAAAAAGCGAGGTAATCTGTATAGACTACCTCGCTTTATATATTTATTACTTTCTATTACTTAGTTGAAATAGGAGCAAATTTTGTTAAGTTGATTCCTTCTACTGAAGCTTTATACTCTTCAATTGTTGGAATTCTACCTAAAATAGCTGAAAGAACTACAACTGGAGTTGATGCCAATAAAGACTCTCCTTTTTTGCGTTCTGAATCTTCAACTACACGTCCTTGGAACAAACGAGTTGAAGTAGCCATTACTGTATCTCCTTTTGCAGCTTTCTCTTGGTTACCCATACATAAGTTACAACCAGGACGCTCTAAATACATAATATTTTCATATTCTGTACGAGCATTGTTTTTAGGTAAAAGGTCGCTAAATTCGAAACCAGAGTATTTTTGTAAATATTCCCAATCTCCTTCAGCTTTTAACTCGTCAATAATGTTGTAAGTAGGTGCAGCAACAACTAAAGGTGCGTTAAATTTAACTTCACCATTTTGTTTTTCAATGTTTTTAAGCATTTGAGAAACAATTTTTAAGTCATCTTTGTGAACCATACAAGATCCTACGAATCCTAAATCTACTTTTTTATCTCCACCGTAGAAAGAAAGCTCTCTAATAGTATCGTGTGTATAACGTTTAGAAATATCGTCATTGTTAACATCTGGGTCAGCAATCATTGGTTGCTCGATGATGTCTAAATCAACCACTACCTCAGCATAATATTTAGCATTAGCATCTGGAGCTAAAGCTGGTTTATCACCAGATTTAATCTCTTCGATTCTCTTATTCCCTTTATTAATTAAACCTTGTAATACGTGGTTTTTGTTATCCATACCTTTATCAATCATGATTTGGATACGGTTTTTAGCAATCTCTAAAGACTCGATTAACGTGTCATCTTGAGAAATACAGATAGACGCTTTCGCTTTCATCTCAGCAGTCCAGTCAGTAAATGTAAACGCTTGGTCAGCCAAAAGAGTACCAATATGAACCTCGATAATTCTACCTTGGAATACGTTTTCACCACCAAATTGTTTCAACATTTGAGATTGAGTAGCGTGAACCACATCACGGAAATCCATATGAGATTTCATTTCTCCTTTAAATGTAACTTTTACAGATTCTGGAATTGGCATAGACGCCTCTCCTGTAGCTAAAGCAAGAGCTACTGTACCTGAATCCGCTCCAAAAGCAACACCTTTAGACATTCTTGTGTGAGAGTCACCACCAATAATGATAGCCCAATCGTCAATAGTAATGTCGTTTAATACTTTGTGAATAACGTCAGTCATTGAATGATATTCTCCTTTAGGATCACGTGCTGTGATCAATCCGAAGTCATTCATAAATTTCATTAATTTAGGGATATTCGCTTGCGCTTTTTTATCCCAAACTGATGCAGTGTGACATCCTGATTGGTATGCACCATCAACGATAGGAGAAATAACTGTAGCAGCCATTGCTTCTAACTCTTGAGAAGTCATTAATCCAGTTGTATCTTGAGATCCAACGATATTAACCTCAACACGAACGTCAGAACCAGCGTGTAATACTTTTCCTTCTGTTACTCCAACTGCATTTCTATTGAAGATTTTTTCAACAGCAGTAAGCCCTTGACCTTCGATAGAAATTTCTTTTGACGGAGCAAAAACCACAGGAGCATCAACTCCTAATGTTTTAGCAGCAAAAGTTTGGATTTTTTTACCAAATACGATAGCGTAAGAACCACCAGCTTTGATAAACTCTAATTTTTGAGGTGTAAGAGCTTTTGCAATATCAATTAACTCTTGGTCTCCATTATAAAGTTTTTTCGCTTTTGTATCAATTGTAAGAACAGTACCTGTAGCTACAGAGTAAACTTCTTCTAATACTGGCTCTCCTTTTTCGTTACGAACTACTTCTCCGTTAGCGTCAGTCTTTTTAACCCAGTTTTTAAGGTCAAGACCAATACCACCAGTTACATCAACAGTAGTTAAGAAAATAGGAGAAATACCATTAGTACCCCCAACAATTGGAGCAATATTTACAAACGGTACATAAGGACTCGCTTGTTTTCCTGTCCAAAGAGCAACGTTGTTTACTCCAGACATTCTTGAAGATCCAACTCCCATTGTACCTTTTTCAGCGATTAACATTACACTTTTTCCTGGGTGTAATTCTTGTAACGCTTTAATTTCTTTTTGTGCTTCAGGAGTAATCATACACTGTCCGTGTAATTCACGGTCAGAACGAGAGTGAGCTTGGTTACCTGGAGATAATAAGTCAGTAGAGATATCACCTTCTCCAGCGATAAATGTAACTACTTCAATTTTCTCAGCTACAGCTGGTAATTCTGTAAAGAACTCAGCTTTTGCATAGCTCTCTAAAATATCCTTAGCGATTACGTTTCCTTTTAAGAAAGCTTCTTTTAAACGATCAGTATCTGCGTCGTATAAGAAAACTTGAGTTTTAAGTACTTTTGCAGCTTCCTCAGCAGTTGCAACATCATTACCTAAAGCTAAATCAAGAAGAACTTCAATAGAAGGTCCACCTTTCATATGAGATAATAATTCGAAAGCATAAGCAGGAGTAATTTCACTTACTACAGCAGTACCTAAGATAATCTCTTTTAAAAATTTTGCTTTAACACCAGCAGCACTTGTAGTACCAGGTAAAACATTATAAACAAAAAGTTTTAAAGACTCTGCGTGATATTCATTAGCAGCATCTTTAACTTGTTCAATAATTTCACTTAATAGTTCAGCACCATCAATTGGTTTCGGGCTAAGTCCTAACCCTTTTCTTTCTTCAATTTCGTTTAAGTAATCCTTATAAAGGCTCATAATTAATATCTATTAAATCTAAGGTTGACAAAGTAATTTTGACATTTCTATCAACCTATTAATGTTATTTTGTTTTTAGTTTTAATACTCGCTATGCTCTCACAAAGCACAAGCCCTTGCTCCCTTTAGATTACTTCACTTTTAAATAAATTCCACTTTGTGATTATTAATACAATCACCTTTAAAATTCCATATTAATAGTAAATGAATAAAACGCTATCGTCTTACACTTATTTTTAGTGTAAATAGACCATAGCACACTACCCTATTCAAGTAATTAGAAACCAAACACCTTATCCTTAAAAAAGTCTAACTTGTATTTAATTTTTTGTCATCACAAATTTACGCAAACTAATTAATTTTCAAAAGTTTTTAATGTTTCCTACAAATACAAATAAGATTATTTATAAACATTCTATTGTAATGATAATAAGCTAATAATTTTAAAGAATAAAACCTACTTTACTCAAATTGATTGTTTTTTAATGCTTAAAATATCATTTTAGAAAATAAACTCTTTAATTAATAAAAAAACGACATTTCAACCTATTGTCAAAATGTCGTTTTCAATCTCTGTGATTATTATTTTCTTATTTTTTCAGCCAATTATTGCGAAATTTACAATCGCGAAAATCACCCTGAATATTGATATAAGCATCTTTTGTCTTAATAGATACCCATTTTTCTACTTCTTCAGCTTGTTTTTTGTTCAAAGCCATATTCTTAACCTTAGTATAATCTTCTACAAAGTCAATTTTGTGCTCTGGAAACTTCTTATTTACAGTTACAATACGGAAATTCTTCCCTCTTGTTTGCATATCTGTTTTTGTAGCAATTGGAGAAACTTCCCCTTCTTTTAGTCCAGAAACTAAGAAATACAACTCTCTATCATCCATATTATTCAATTCAAAACGAGGGTCCATTGTCATTGGATCTTTCATAATTCCCCCATTTTGTCTTGTCTCTTTTTCGTCAGATGAAGCTGCTGCTGCCTCTGCAAAAGTGATTTCCTTATTGATAATTTTCTCTCTAATTCCCTCTAATTTCTTCTTAGCTTCAGCTACTGCCTCATCCGTTGGTTTAGGAATTAACAAAATATGGCGTAAGTCCACATATTGTCCTCTAATTTTTTCAACCTGAATAATGTGATATCCATACTCTGTTTCAAATGGCTCAGAAATATCTCCCTCTGCCGTACTGAAAGCAACATCTTTAAACTCTTTTACGAAAGGTGTTTTCTTTGTAATAGAGTAGAATCCTCCATTTGGTGCAGAACCAGGGTCATCTGTAAACAATACAGCCTTACTAAAAAAGCTTGCCCCATTTTCAAGAACATCTTTTTTCATTTCTTTCAAACGGTCAATCACCAATTGTTTTTGCTCTTTTGAAATAACTGGTTTAATAACAATCTCAGCCAATTCAACCTCATCACCTACCATTGGTAATTCATCTTTTGGAATCTCGTTAAAGAACGAACGTACCTCTTCAGGAGTAATCGTAACCTTAGACACAATGTGCTGTTGCATATTTTGTGTCAATTTGTTTTGCTTTACAATATCAAAAAAGTACTCGCGGAATTCCTCTTCAGTCTTTTTGTTGTAAAACTTCAATATCTTATCCATTGAACCTACCTCTTCAACCATTCGGTTTACTTGGTCAGTCATAAAACTCGTAATCTCAGCATCAGTAACCTCTAAACTGTCTTGTACTGCTTGGTGCGCAAAAAGTTTGTCCTCTAATAATTTTTCGAACAAGTCACATCTCGACAAATCTCCAACAGGAATACGTTGTGCTTTTAACTCAATCAACGTTTTGTCAATTTCAGACTCCAAAATAACGTACTCTCCTACTACTCCTACTACACCATCAATCTTTCTTCCTGGCTTAGTCTGCGCTTGTGCGAAACCTACAAAAGACAACGACAGCCCTAAAGCCATTATCATCTTCTTATTAAAAAACTTCATATCTCTTATTGTTTTTAGCATCCTTTAAAATATCTTCTTCAAATTGTTTTAATAACTCCATTTTACGATCGTTTATTACCATCAATCGCAATGATTTTTTCATAAAGTCATACGGTATCACTTTTCCTCTACCTATAACTGATTTCACTTTCACAAAATAAGTACTATTTTCTCCTTCTTCCTCAAAAAAATAGTTGTTTTTTAAATAACTATCCCTATTTCCTCGCTCTATAAACGGTAATTTCTCATAAATCTGTTTTACATCTACCCAAATTGAATCATTCAAAGCATAAGATTTCATATGTAATGACATATCTTCTAACTTCGTTAAATCCTCTTTTTTAGACGATGTAAAGTACTTTTTAATAGTCTTAAAATTGCTGTTGTCATTCATTACATTAACGTAAGACAACTTTACCAGCATATCATCAATCAAGAAATTCTGCTTATACTTACTATAGTACGCTTCCAAATCTTTTTCTTTAACTACGGTATCAATTTGCTGTTGCACTAACTTTTCCAAATACGCTTTAATCAGCAAATCACTTTTAAATTGAGCGACCAATTTATCTATTTCCTCTACTTTATCATCTGATAAGTTAAACTCAGCCGCATCTAATAACAGTCGCTTACTTGCCCACTTATCTATAAATCGAGTTACAATTCCCAAACTATCTTTTTGTGTTGCCCCTAACGGAACAATACTATTTAGTTCATCTCTTTGTAAGTAATTGTTGTTTACCCTTGCTACAGCATTCTTCTTATCACCTGCATCCCCATTGTTTCCACAAGAAGTCAAAACTGTACAACTCGCCAGTAAAATCAAACAATAGCTTAGAATATTACGGTTTTTCATACCAATACATTTTGACTTTTATCAAACTAATTTTCAAAAATACTTATTTAAAGTTAGTTCTTAGCAATCTTTCTTTTATTAATCACCTATTTACAACAAATGGTGTATAAATTAGAACTACTGTAACACAATAATACAACTACTCTTACAAAGCAGAACTATATGTTAACTCTATATTGGCATTTTAATTGCCTTACTGTTTTAAAAAGATTCTATTCCTTTTTTCCACAACGTTATTACTCTAAAAAAAGGGATGAATTCAACGCAATTGTACCCAAATAACTAAAGTAAGCTTTAAAAATAAGCATAAAATAACCTACTTAGCAAGTCAAGACACAGCTATAACGCAAAAAACAGCTTTTTTTTATACAAATAATAAGTACTTTTGTAGCCTAAAATTTTTAATAATGAGTTTTTTAAAAGAAATTGATCGTAGACGTACATTTGGTGTTATTGCTCACCCGGATGCTGGTAAAACTACACTTACAGAAAAGTTACTTCTTTTTGGTGGAGCTATTCAAGAAGCTGGGGCTGTAAAAAACAACAAAATTAAAAAAGGAGCTACTTCCGATTTTATGGAAATTGAGCGTCAACGTGGTATCTCTGTTGCTACATCTGTACTTGCGTTCAATTATAAAGACAAAAAAATCAATATTTTAGATACACCTGGACACAAAGACTTCGCTGAAGATACGTTTAGAACGCTAACTGCTGTAGATAGTGTTATCGTAGTAATCGACGTTGCGAAAGGGGTTGAGGAACAAACAGAAAAATTAGTTGAAGTTTGTAGAATGCGTAATATTCCAATGATTGTATTCATCAACAAATTAGACCGTGAAGGTCGTGATGCATTCGAATTAATGGATGAAGTTGAGCAAAAACTACAATTAAGAGTTACTCCTTTGAGTTTCCCAATTGGAATGGGATACGACTTTAAAGGTATCTATAATATCTGGGAAAAAAATATCAACTTATTCAGTGAGGATAGTAGAAAAAACATTGATGAAACAATTAGTATTTCTGACTTAGAATCTCCTGAATTAGATAAAATAGTTGGAGCTAAAGCTGCTGGTACACTACGTGAAGAATTAGAAATCATTGAAGGTATATACCCTGCTTTTGACAGAGAGGAATATGTAAGAGGAGAATTACAACCTGTATTCTTCGGTTCTGCTTTAAACAACTTTGGGGTACGTGAATTATTGGATTGTTTTATTCACATTGCACCATCTCCAAGAGCAAAAGAATCTGACACAAGAATCGTAGAGCCAACAGAGAAAACATTTGCTGGATTTGTATTTAAAATTCACGCGAATATGGACCCTAAACACCGTGACCGTTTAGCGTTTATCAAAATCGTTTCTGGTACTTTTGAACGTAATACACCTTACTTACACGTAAGACAAGGTAAGAAATTGAAGTTCTCAAGTCCAAATGCATTCTTTGCAGAGAAGAAAGAAATTGTTGATATTTCTTATGCTGGAGATATTGTTGGTTTACACGATACAGGTAACTTCAAAATTGGAGATACACTGACAGAAGGTGAATTAATGAGTTTCAAAGGAATTCCTAACTTCTCTCCTGAGCACTTCCGTTACATCAACAATGCTGATCCGATGAAATCTAAGCAATTAGAAAAAGGTATCGACCAGTTAATGGATGAAGGGGTTGCACAGTTGTTTACACTTGAAATGAACGGCCGTAAAGTAATTGGTACGGTTGGTGCGTTACAATATGAGGTTATCCAATACCGTTTAGAACACGAATATGGTGCTAAATGTACGTATGAAAACTTCCCTGCTCACAAAGCTTGTTGGGTACGTCCTGACGATCCGAAGAACGAGGAGTTTAAAGAGTTCAAACGTATCAAACAAAAATACCTTGCAATTGATAAATCAGGGCAGTTGGTATTCTTAGCGGATAGTGAATTCTCTATTCAAATGACACAAAGTAAATTCCCTTCAGTAAAATTAAGATTTACATCTGAAGAAATTAAATAATACGTTTTTTATAAAACAACAAAACGCTTGGGTATAATGCTCAAGCGTTTTTTTTGTTTATAATTTCCATATTTTTCTTTCCTCTTAAAATAGCAAACACAACAACACGTTACTTTTCAATTCTCGTAAAAGAGCAAGCTATTCTGAAGTATTACTATTTCTCTTAAAAACGAAGTACCAATAATAGTTTTTAATAACTACCTTGCCAGTCTATTACAAGCTATTCAGTTATCTAAAATACAATGTAGGCTCTACTACAAGCAACACTGTATTTTAATATTTAAAACACGTGAAATGAAATTTATTATGATTAAAAACATCAAAACTCCACTCTTATTTTTACTATTAGTATTTCCAATTCTTATTTACGGACAAAAAGTAAGTAATAACAATCAGGTTAAAAAGATTCCTATATCGCTTGATAATTTGAAAATCTACTTTGAATACTTTAACGATGCTAATCATTCTAATTATCCATTAATTCCCGCTTTAAAAAAAACGACTGTAGATTCAATTGTTCAAAAAGAACGAGGTATGACCATACACTTATCTGAATACAAACAATACGAAGCTGCCCAAATTGTTACCAATAGAAAAAAATATAATGAAGCCATTCAAGAGAAAAGAAATTCGGCAGATATATTAATCCTGACGCAAGCTGACTTAAAAGCTGAAATGTCCAATCATCCTATAAAACCATACCTCGACGATAGCTTTTACAAAAACGGACTACTGCAATGGAGTATTGAAATTGAAGCACTTGACGAAAATAATTCACAGTTAACTTTCATTTTCGATTCTCTGAAAGAAGCACATAGAAAAGAATTTCTAAAAAAGTATATATCAGAAATAAAAGACAGCAATTATAACTTTACAGTACAAGAAATCTATATTCTTGAAACCTTTAAGAAACTCATCTTAAAGTATATAACAGCAGCAGACGAAACAGTCGCTTTTAATGCTATTCCTATGCGTTAGTCATTCGTTACCACATTCAAAATCCCCTTCAGTAAAATGAATATTTATAGCTGAAGAGATTAAATAATACATTTTTTATAAAACAACAAAACGCTTGAGTATAATACTCAAGCGTTTTTTTTTGTTTACACTTTTCAATCAAAATTGCTTCAAATCCTTACAAACACTGGACTTAAACAGTATTCATAACTATCTAAAACGGCATTAAGTCGTAATTACCTCGGAATTAAGTCGTAATTAGTTCGCGAAAAAGGCCTTTAGGTGAGGTAATTACGACTTATTTACGGCTTATTTGCGACTAAATGTCATTTAAAACCATCTCAATCCCTTTATTCATAAGGGATTAAAGATAATTATGTGAAAAAGTGGGACGGAGTTTATAGTGCATATGATGTCATTTGATAGCAGATGATAGCAAATGATGTCAAAATAACCGCTTTGCTAATTTCTATGTTTCAGCTATTCCTACTTTTGCATTAGATATAACAGACATTTGTTTTGCTTATCAACCCAATACAAGCTTGCTAAGTTCTTTGATATCCTAATAAAACATAAATATCCGTTTGTTATAACTTAACTACTGCTTGAATTATAGTCGTAACTTATTCGAGACTGACACCACACAAATTCGAGAGATGTTCGGAAAACACCCCCTGTTTCCGAGCGAATGTGGGCGTTGTGTCGAACTTGTCTCGAACATAGTATAAATAAAACTCGCGTAAGCCTCGTGTTTACTGTGATACCCAAAACAGCATTTGTACACTAAACAACTATAATTAAGCGGTAGACTATAAGTAGTTTGTTATTATAAAGGCGAGAACACAAAAGTCAAAGTAAGCCTATCCCTTGTTTTTAGTTTATTCACATAGCACCGCTACTTACTATTGTTATTAATTACAACAAGCAGGTATAGGCATAAAAAAAAGCCGCACATAAAATGTACGGCTTTCTATATCTTAAAATGAGTGATTCAATTAGAATCTCTTCATTTGTTCTTTCATCATTTTGATTTGATCTTTTAGCATTCCTTGCTTGTCTAATTTTTGAGCTTCACCCAATAATTTTTGAGCTTCAAGCTTTCTGCGTTTAGTCATTGCAATACCTGCCAACTGTAATTTAGCCATTGCTAAATCTTGATCCATATTCAATCCTAACTCTACTGCTTTCTTCATATATTTTTCAGAAGCATTTAAGTTAGTTTGAGATGTCATAATTCCCATTAAATAGTTATAGTAACCATTCTGTTTGCGAACTAAAGCTGTTTCAGGATTCTTAATTTTATTCAACCATTTTTGAGCTCCATCAAAGTCTTGTTTTCTCAATTTTAAGAAAGCTAAAAGAATAAACTCATTTTTGTAGTAAAGCAATATTACGATTGCCATTAAAAACAATAAGAAAATTCCGTTTCCGATTCCTCCTTCTACAAATTGCCAAATCGCTGTTGCAAACAATAGCCCAGCTATACCTAATTTAATATATCTATGAAACATCTATGTAAATTAACGTTTGTTATAAAGAAAGCAAAGTTAGTAAAAACTTAGCATTATAAAAATAAACCGAAGCAAATAACTAATCCAAATTAAGAATATAATCTGCGTTTATCTCTGTAAAATCGCGCACTATATAATTTGCTCCCGTATAATCTTGTTGCTTTGAATTAGCACTCTTATATCCGATCACTCGAATACCCGCTGCATTCGCTGCTTTAATTCCGTTTGTACTATCCTCAATCACAATACATTCGTCTTTCGCATTGTGTTTAGCCAACGAAGCCGCTTTTAAGAAAATAGCTGGATCAGGTTTAGACTTAGGCAAGTCTTCTCCACTTACGATATGTGTAAAATAAGGATATAGGTTAAAGCGTTTAAATACGCGGTCTATCGTACTTTTAGAAGCAGATGACCCCACAACCAACTCTACACCTTGGTGATAAAGCCCTTCAATCAAATCTCTTACCCCATCAATTAGCTCCAAATCAGGTTTTGTGTCAAAAGCATCGTTAAACAAAGCGCGCTTGCGAAGCACCATTTCCTGTACGTCTCCCTCTACTCCATATAACTCTTTAATGCGCTCATACGTATTCTTAGTTGAGTGTCCTGTAAAAGAATTGTAAACGTGTTCAGAAATTTCAATTCCCAATTCTGCAAAGTGACTGTGGTATGCATAACGGTGTACCGGTTCTGTGTCCACAATAACACCATCCATATCAAAGATTACTGTCTTTACCATTTTTTCCCACAAAAATAACAGCTTTCGCGAAATAAACCGATATTAATACATATTTTTACCTCTTACCAAAAAACGAACTACACTAACCAAAGCAATACAAATTGACTGACGAAAACGAATTAGTTGAAAGACTAAAAAATAGCGTTACCAAACACGAAGCTTTTCGCGAGTTGATGTCTCTCTATCAAGAGCGACTGTATTTGCATATTCGTACGTTAGTCCTAAACCACGACGATACAGATGATGTACTGCAAGAAACATTCATCAAAATATTTCAAAATATAGATAAGTTTAAAGGCGACAGTAAACTATTTTCTTGGATGTATCGCATTGCGACAAATCAGGCATTGGACTTTTTGAAACAACGCAAGAATAAAATGAAGGTTAATTCAGAAGAGCTAAACGAATATCTAATAGACCAATTAGAAGCAGATAGTTTGTTTGACGGAGATGAAGCTGAAATACTCTTGCAGAAAGCAATAGCCACCTTACCTGAAAAACAACAATTAGTGTTTAAGTTGAAGTATTTTGAAGAGCTCGACTATCAAACAATATCAGAAATTGTAGATACCAGTGTCGGAGCTTTAAAAGCATCTTATCACCACGCAGTCAAGAAAATAGAAAAATTTATTAATAGCAATTAAACCTTTAGACATTTATATCGTCTAAGGATAAAGGAGTAATATGAAACAGTTACAAAATACAGATGCCAAAAAAGTTTTTAAAGTGCCAGAGGACTACTTTAAGAATTTAGAACAACGTGTTTTTGATCAGTTGGAAAATGCGCCTACAGAGCCAAAAGTAATTCCTCTAAAACGCAATAGATTCCTATGGGTAGCTGCTGCATCCGTAGTGGCATTGCTTGCTTTGACATTAACTTTTAAATTTGAAAAATCAACTAAGATTGAAACGGAGTCTTTAGAAAATTACTTAGAATACAACCAATCGTATTCCCTTTCTAACGACATCATCAATGCTTTAGATGAAGACGATATTCAAGAAATTGAAAACTCAATAAACATTAACCAAACTCAAATTGATCACTATGTACTATCACATATTGACATTGAGTATTACTTAAATGAATAATAATATGAAAAAAATAATTCCTTTCTTACTTATCCTTTTCGTTTGTCATTCTTCATTTGCACAAGATAAACACGAACAAATTAGATCGCTAAAAATAGCACACCTTACAACACAATTAAACTTAAGTGATAATGAGGCTGAAAAGTTTTGGCCTGTTTATACAGCTTACGATAAAAAGATGGGTGAGTTAAGACATAATGACATTGTTAAATACATTAAAAGAAGTACTGTTGAAGATCTGAATCAAATCAGTGAAAGCGATGCTTCTAAGCGTTTGAAAGAGTTAGTAGAGTTTGAAAACTCGTATTTCTCTACCCGTAAAAAGTTTATCGAAGATGCTAAAAAGATAATTGGAGATAAAAAAATCTTGATTTTAAAGAAAGCGGAAGATGATTTTAACAAAAAGCTCTTAAAAAAATACAAAGAGAAGAAATAAAGAGAAAATAACAATCTATAGTTAAACATATAGCCTACAAAGACGTATATTTGTAGGCTATTTTATTATATTATATTAATGAGACTACACAGAAACCTTGTATTTACAGTAATCGACTCTATTTTAGCAATTTTCAACGACGGAGAGTATGCCGATAAAATGGTGGCGAGAGCCTTAAAAAAGGACAAACGTTGGGGAAGCGCGGATCGTAAATTCGTTGCTGAAACTATTTATGAAATCACGAGATGGAAAAGATTATATGCTGAAATTGCAGAAGTAAAAGAACCATATACCAGAGATGACGCTTGGCGTATTTTTGCTGTATGGGCTGTTTTAAGAGGTTATACACTTCCAGATTGGAAATATTTTGAAAACACTCCTGTTCGTAGAATCAAAGGTAGATTTGACGAACTTACAAAAACAAGAAAATTCAAAGAATCTATTCCTGATTGGATTGACGAACTTGGATTACAAGAACTTGGAAAAGAAGTTTGGGAGAAAGAAATCACTGCTCAAAATCAACAAGCAAGCGTTATTTTACGTGTGAATACGTTAAAAACGACACGTGAGAAGTTACACGCTATTTTGTTTGACTTAGATATTGAAACTATTATGCCTGAGGAATACCCAGATGCTTTAGTTTTAAAAGAAAGAGCTAATGTTTTTATGACAGACGCTTTTAAAGAAGGATTGTTTGAAGTACAAGATGCTTCTTCTCAACTTGTGGCACGTTTACTTGACGTGAAACCAGGTATGAGAGTTGTTGATACTTGTGCTGGTGCTGGTGGTAAAACATTACACATTGCTGCTTTGATGGAAAACAAAGGGCAGATTATTGCTATGGATATCTACGAAAGCAAACAAAAACAATTGAAATTACGTGCTAAACGTAATGGGGCATTCAACATTGAATACCGCATCATTGAGGGAACAAAAACAATTAAAAAATTACACGAAAAAGCAGACCGTGTTTTAATTGATGCTCCTTGTAGTGGTTTAGGTGTTTTAAAGAGAAACCCTGATAGCAAGTGGAAATTAAGACCTGAATTTGTTGAAGAAATTAAAGCTGTTCAACAACAAGTATTACAGGATTATTCTAAAATATTAAAACCAGGTGGTAAAATGGTTTACGCTACTTGTTCAATCTTGCCTTCTGAAAACGAAAAGCAAATTGAGAAATTCTTAAACAGTGAAGCTGGTCAAGACTTTACTTTCATCGAAGATAGAAAAGTATTGTCGCACGAGTCTGGATTTGACGGATTCTATATGGCTTTATTGGAAAGAAAAAACAAGTAATCTTTTTTCATAGAAAAACTTACAAAACATAATACACTACACTTACCTAATGAAAAAAAACACATTACTTGTTTTAATTGCAGGTTTTATGCTGTCTGTTTTAGGATGTACAAAAGATCCTATTATTACAGAGCCTACTAATACGAAAGTAGAAAAACCTAAACCGACAAAACCAGGAGGAGATAAACCAGGAGATAATGGTGGTAAACCAACAGATCCTTCAAAACCAACTGGCGATGCTGGTGTTGATGCCAACAAACCAAATACGGTAGCTGATTTCAACGATTTTGAAAGCTTTAAAAATTCGCTTAATACATTTAAACTTCAGCCTTATGCAACTTTAGCTGCTGGTCAAGGTAAAGATGGTAAAAACGCTTTAAGCATTAAAGGAGCTACTACTAAAAATGAATATGTATTTACAACTGAAAACCAGACTGTAAACGCAAATGCTAAAACAATCACTTTCTTCCTTAAAGGAACAGCTAATCAATCGCTTTCTTTTAATGTGTATAAAGCGGATGGTTCTTATAATGTTTTCAATTTAAGAACGGATGCAGAGATCAATAGTAAAACAGATATTATTTTATCTAAGGATATCGTTTTAAAGAAAACTGCTATCACAATGAATGATAGTAATACAGCATTTGCTAACAACTATGTAGGGGTTAATATTAATGCTACAAATTGGATTAAAGTTACTTTAGATTTAACTGGTGTTGATTACAACAAAAGTGGTAAAGGATCTGTGTTTGCTTTTAAAGTTGGTAAAAACGGAAACTACAATTTATTGATTGATAGTATTGTTTTTGACAATAACCAACCGACAACACCAACTGAACCTACAGAGCCAGAACAACCTACTACACCAAGTAAACCAGGTGAATTTAATATTCCAAGTGATCAAGCTAATTACTATAAGGGAGTTGATTTCAAGAAAACAGGAATAGCACTAAAAGAAGAGTTAAGTAAGCTTGTGAGTGATACACATACTAAAACGTTGTCTTATGGTAATGTTTGGGATGCAGCTAAAGCAACTGATTTGACACCTGCTGGAAATGAAGTGTATTTATTGTATGGACATAAAGGGACTACTACTGGTACAAAAGCATACACAAGAGGTAAGCAATCTAATGGAGGTGGTCAAGGACAATGGAATAGAGAGCATACGTATGCTAAATCGTTAGGTACGCCTAATTTAGGTGAATCTGGTCCAGGTGCTGATGGACACCACTTACGTCCAGCAGATGTACAATGGAATGCAGCAAGAGGAAACTTGAAATTTGCAAAAGGTTCAGGATTTTCTGGTCCTGTATCTGGTGGATGGTATCCTGGTGATGAATGGAGAGGTGATGTAGCACGTATGATGATGTATATGTATGTTAGATACAACAACAGATGTTTACCTACAGGAGTTGCCGTTGGTTCTACTACTAAAGAGGATAATAATATGGTTGCTATCTTATTAGAATGGAATGCAGCTGATCCAGTATCAGAAATTGAAAGAAACAGAAATAAATACCACGCAAATACTTCTAACCAGTATGCGCAAGGGAATAGAAACCCATTTATTGACAATCCGTACTTAGCTACTCAAATTTGGGGAGGTCCGGAAGCTAAAAATCTTTGGAAATAGACAATATCAATTTTCATATAATTTAAAACTACTCTACTTTGGAGTAGTTTTTTTTTGTCGTAACTTTATTACTATCTAATTAATAGTCAATGTTATAAAATAAAATTATATGAAAAATAAATTATTCCTCTTATTAGGGGTTTCCTTATTGGCATTAAATGCTTGTACCAAAGACCCAATTATAACGGAGCCAGATTTAACACCGGTTGAAAAACCATCTAAACCTACTCCACCCACTACTGATCCAACTGATCCAGGAACAACTGATCCTGTAAAGCCAGGTGATTTTTCAAATATACCTGAAGCACAAAAGGCTTACTACGCAGGTGTGGACTTTACAAAAAAAGGAACTGCTCTTAAAGCTGACTTAACTGATAAGGTTACAAAAACACACACTAAAACAATAACATATAAACAAGTATGGGATGCTGTTAAGGCTACAGATTACGTTCCTGTTACATCAGGAAACCCCACTGAAGTATATTTAGTTTATGGTCATAAGGAAAAAGGAAGCTCTGCCGAAATGCAAGCTTATACAAGAGCTATAAGCAAACAAGCATCAGGTGGAAGCGGTAATGACACTTGGAATAGAGAACACGTTTATACACAAGATGCAGGTGGTTTTAACACCAATCCTCCTGGTGCTGGAACTGATGCACATAACATTAGACCTGCAGATACAAATTGGAATGGAAAAAGGGATAATCTAAAATTTGCACCAGGTAATGGTTATTCAGGTCCTGTTACTGGTGGATGGTATCCTGGCGATGAATGGAAAGGTGATGTAGCGCGTATGATGATGTATATGTATGTTCGTTATGGAGAGCAATGTTTACCTTCTAAAATTGGAGTGGGTTCTACAACCAGTACTCCAGATGGTATGATTGACCTATTCTTGAAATGGAATGCTGAAGTGCCTGTTTCTGAAAGAGAAAAAACAAGAAACGAATATCTTGGTAATGCTAATAATCCGGCTGGACAAGGAAATAGAAACCCATTTATTGACAATCCGTATTTGGCTACTCAAATTTGGGGAGGTCCGGAAGCAGATAACCGTTGGAAATAAATAAAATTACTTTTCATATACATAAGAGCTACTTTACTAAGTAGCTCTTTTTTTTATCTTAATTTAAGCTGTACCTTAGCAGAAATTGACACGAATCAAACATTTACAAGAACACACTTTAACAAATTATATAATATTAAATCACTCTAATATGAAGAAAAGATCATTACTCTTTTTACTTGGACTTTCATTAATTACTTTCAGTTGTACGAAAGATCCAATTGTAACAGAACCAGATTTAACTCCTGTTGAAAAACCAACTAAACCTAATCCTAATGAACCAGGTGAACCGGGTAAGCCTGAGGAACCAGAAGTACCTGTTACACCAAATATGGGTGATTACCTTATTCCTGCTGAATATAAAGACTATTATAAAGGAATGGACTTTACGCAAGAAGGAATGGCGTTAAAAAAACAATTAGCTAAGTTAATTACCAAAACTCATACCCCTATTTCTTATACTCCAGGTATATGGGACGCATCAGAGATTACAGATGAGGATCCTGATAATCCTGACAACGTAATTCAGATTTACGGATGGGCAGATAAAGATGCCAAACAAATACACGAAAAGCGTTCTGTTCCTAAAATTGATAAAAACAACAAGTCTTCTAAAAAACCTGTAACTGAATTATGGGAAAGAGAACACGTATTTGCTAAATCATTAGCTGTTGATAAAAATAAAAATCAAGAAACATTAGCTACAAATGGTTATAATGGTGAACTACCTAAAAAAATTGAAGAAATTGCAGGACACGATGCCCATAACCTAAGACCTATCAATAGATCTCGTAATAGCTCAAGAGGAAATAAAAAATTTGTTGACGCAAAAGGTAATTCACATGCTATTGGAAATTATTGGTACCCTGGTGATGAATGGAAAGGTGATGTAGCGCGTATGATGATGTATATGCATATCAGATATGAAAATGAAAACGGTGGTGGCTATACAAAAGCAACTAAAGTTGGAATGCCTTTAAATGATAAAACAGGTATCTTATCTGATGAGATGATTGACTTGTTCTTAAAATGGAATGCAGAAGATCCTGTATCTCCTTTTGAACAAAAAAGAAATACATACCACGGTAATAAATCTAATCCAGGAGCGCAAGGGAATAGAAACCCATTTATTGACAACCCTGAGTTGGCTAACCGCATTTGGGGTATGAAACAATATCCAGGAGTTAATAAATGGAAATAATCTTTTCCAATCCATAATACTAAAGAGCATCTGATTACTTCAGATGCTCTTCTTGTTTGGAGTAATTTGTATCTTTACACTTCTTAAAATAATAATCACATCCCATAGAATGAATAAATATACGTTTGTAGCTATTGCTACCTTTTTTGTAGCATTTACAAGTTGTAAAAAGAATGCAGAAGCCCCTACTCCTATCATAGAAGCAAACCAAGGTTTTAATCCGATTGTGGACACAAACCACAAGGCTAATCTTGTTATTGCAGATAAATATGAAAAGGAATATTACAGTAATATCGACTTGAGTAAAACAGGAGAAAGCTTAAAAAATGACTTACACGATTTATTAGTAAAAACACATAAGCAGTTGCAATATACTCCGGATATTTGGGAAGCGTGTAAAGTAACTGATGCTGATCCGGCTAATAAAAACAACTTAATACTAATGTATAGTTGGCCTGCAACTGATGCTAAACTTCCTAAGCACCGCCCTTCTATGAGCAAATATGATCAGAACAACAGAAATGTAAATGCTGATCGAGATAAGAAATGGGAAAGAGAACACATCTTTGCTAAATCGTTAGCCAAACCTAAATTAGTAACAAGAGAAGATGATTATGCTTTTACGCCAGAAGGACTAATTGCGGGTGTGGATGCTCATAACCTTAGAGCCATTAATGGGGAGTGGAATGAAGAACGCGGAAATAAACGTTTTACGCAAGGTAGTGGAAATGCAGGAGTGGTAAACGTTGGACGTGAACCAGCTTGGTATCCTGGTGATGAGTGGAAAGGTGATGTAGCGCGTATGGTTATGTATATGTATGTTAGATACGGCAAACAATGTGCTCCTAATTTAGTGGGTACGGGTGCTTTTGAAAACAATACGCAAGGTGGAAATGAAAAAATGCTAAAGCTATTCTTACAGTGGAATGCAGAAGATCCGGTATCTGATATTGAAAAAAGAAGAAATGAATACCACGGTAACCCAACTAAGCGACACGCACAAGGAAATAGGAATCCGTTTATAGATAATCCTTATTTAGCCACTGCTATTTGGGGAGGACCACAAGCAGAAAACAAATGGCAATAAACTAACTGCCAATTATTTACAATATAGTAGAGCATCTGACACGTTCAGATGCTCTTTTTTTAGATAGTTGTTCTATCTTTGCAACAGAAAAGAAAGCACAGTAATAGTTTTTCTTTCTTCACACTATACAACTTTAATCCCCTCTATATGAAAAAATATAGTCTTATAATTTTTGCTGCATTTCTTGCACTAACAGCAAGCTGTAGTTCTTCTGACGATAGTTCTCCTATCGATAAACCAGTTATTGACAATCCGTCTACTCCTAATCCTAAACCAGACCCTAAGCCTGAAAATAACAAAGGATTTAACTATATTCCAGTTGATCAAAACCAACGAGCATACTATAAAGATATTGATTTTAGAAAAAGAGGTACAGATCTAAAAAATGATCTACACGAGCTTTTAGAAAAAACACATACTCCTCAATCATATACGCCTGGTATTTGGGATTCAAGTGTAATTACTGATGAAGATCCTGAAAACTCAGACAATGTATTATTAATTTATGGTTGGCCTAAAGGACAAGATAAAGGAGATATCACTAAACTTAGATCTTTTCCTAAAAAAGAAAGGTACACAAATGAATATGAAAGACATAAAAAATGGGAAAGAGAGCACGTATTTGCAAAATCTCGTTCTAATCCTGTGCTTATTGCTGTTAATAACAGACACCACATACCTCAAAATATACAAGAAATAGCAGGACATGATGCTCATAACCTTAGACCTATTAATGGAGAATGGAATTACATACGCTTAAACAAGCTTTTTGCTGAAGGAAGTGGTAATTCAGGTCCTGTTGCAGGTGGATGGTTCCCAGGAGAAGAATGGAAAGGTGATGTAGCACGTATGATGATGTATATGTATGTTCGCTATGGAGAACAATGTATACCTAATCGAATTGGTAATGGAGGTACTATAATCAACCCTCAAACTGGTGAAAGAGATGGAATGGTCAGTATCTTTATGAAATGGAATGCAGAAGACCCTGTATCTGAGATTGAAAAAAGAAGGAATGAACATCACGGTGATCCAAGAAACAGCTACTCACAAGGAAATAGAAACCCATTCATTGACAACCCACATTTAGCAAACTTAATTTGGGGGACTCACAATGATAAAAAATTGAACGCTAAAAACATTTGGACAGAAGTAAAACCTGACCAGAAATAATATAAAAAAAGGTGATCTATTAAGATCACCTTTTTTTGTATCATCATTTTAGCCTACCATCTAAGCATAACACTTCCCCAAGTGAATCCACTTCCGAAAGCTGCCAAGACTACTAAGTCTCCTTCTTTTATTTTTCCTGCCTCCCACGCTTCTGTTAAAGCAATTGGAATTGACGCAGCTGTTGTATTACCGTACTTCTGAATATTGTTAAACACTTTGTCATCTGGCAATTCAAACTTGTGTTGGATATACTGAGAAATACGCAAGTTAGCTTGGTGAGGAATCAACATATCAATGTCTGCAACTTTCAAATTGTTTGCTTCTAATCCTTCGTTGATAACTTCACTAAAGCGAACTACTGCATTTTTAAATACAAACTGTCCGTTCATATAAGGTGTGTAACTGATATCATCAGGATTGTTGTCCTCTAAAATATCCGTTACCCATCTACCACCCATTCCTGGAGCGATTAACGCTAATTCTTCAGCGTGCTCTCCTTGTGAGTGAATATGAGTAGATAAAATACCTTGATTCTCATTTTCAGATCGTGTCAATACTGCCGCTCCTGCTCCATCTCCAAAAATAACAGATACACCACGTCCTCTTGTAGTCATATCTAATCCTGCAGAATGTACCTCAGACCCTACAACTAAAACATTCTTATACATCCCTGTTTTAATGTATTGGTCTGCAATAGACAAGGCATAGATAAAACCAGAACACTGTGCTCTAATATCTAATGCAGCTACGGTATTTAACCCTAATTCTCTTTGTAATAAAACACCAGGACCAGGGAAGTAGTAATCAGGACTTAACGTAGCAAATACCACAAAGTCGATATCTTTTGCCTCTACGCCTGCTCTTTCCATCGCAATACGAGCAGCTTTAACTCCCATTCCTGAAGTAGTGTCTTCTTCTAACTTCTTATGTCTTCTTTCATGAATACCTGTTCTTTCAACAATCCATTCGTGATTCGTATCCATCACTTTTGATAGGTCATCATTGGTTACTACATTCTCTGGAACGTAATACCCTAACCCACTTATTTTTGATTTAAACATATTATTAAATTCTTGTTTCACGTGGTGCAAAAATACACTATTAACTAAATAGTAATATCATTTTTGACACAAAAAGCGCAGTTAACTTCTTGAACACTCGTTATTTTCAAGTATATTAGCACACATAACGAAAAACTAACCTCTATGAAAATCATCAAAACAACATTATTGTCTCTTTTTTTGATTACATCTATGTACGCACAAGAAAATATTACTTTCCAAAAGCCATCACAAGAAATTTTAGAACTTGCTGACTATGAAAGAGCTCCGTCTATTTCAATGGACAGCAAACTTGAATATATGTTACTTACTTATAGAAGTACGTATAAAACATTATTGGATTTAAACGTAAACGAAATGAGATTGGCTGGTTTGCGCATTGACGTAAACACAAATATTTCAAGTACGGTTACTTATATCACTAACCTAAAAGTTAGAAAAGTTAAGGACACACAAGAAGTTCAAGTAAAAGGACTACCGGCTAATCCGCGTATTACAAATATTACTTGGTCTCCAGATCAGTCTAAACTTGCTTTTACAAATACAATTGAAAACGGAGTAGAACTTTGGGTACTTGATGTAAAATCTGCTCAAGCTACGAAGTTAACGGAAGCGAACTTAAACGCAAATATTGGTAACCCTATTACGTGGTTTAGAGATGGACAAAGTATTTTAATTAATCAGATTCCAGCTAATAGACCAAACTTAATTGACACGTCTAAAAATATTCCAACAGGACCAATTGTTTCTGTTAGTGAGGGTATTGTTTCTCAAAATAGAACGTACCAAGATTTGTTGAAAAACAAAGCAGATGAAGCTAACTTTGAAACTTTAGTTACTTCTGAATTGTATAAAGTTGACTTAAAGGGAAACAAAACGCTTTTCAAAAAAGGTGATTTATACGTTGGTACTTCTTTCTCACCAGATGGAGAGTACTTAATGCTTACAACATTACAAAAACCGTTTTCTTACTTAGTGGCATTAAACCGTTTCCCTATGAAATCGATAGTTTATACAAAAGAAGGTCAAGAAGTAAAAGACGTAAATGATATTCCATTAAGCGAAGTAATGCCAAAAGGTTTTATGGCAGTACGCGAGGGAAAAAGAAATATGGGATGGAGAGCTGACAAACCAGCTACTTTATACTTTGTAGAAGCTTTAGACGGTGGAGACCCTGCTAAGGAAGTAACATACAGAGATGAAGTTTTTAACTGGGAGGCACCATTTAACAACGCTCCAACTTCTATGGTTAAGCTAACGCAACGCTATGGTGGAATTACTTGGGGTAATGACGATATCGCGCTTGTATCTGACCAATGGTATGACACGAGAAACGTGCGTACTTTTATGATTAATCCATCTACAAGTAATGAGAACCCTATTAAAATTGAAGATAGAAACTCTCAAGATGCTTATAGTGATCCAGGAAACTTTGAATTAAAACGCAATGAATACGGTAGATATGTTTTAGCGATTAACGACAACAAAATGTACTTAATCGGTGATGGATATACTGCAAAAGGACAGTTTCCTTTCATTGATGAGTTTGACATCAACACAAAAAACACAAAGCGATTATATCAGTCAAATTACACAGATAAAAAAGAGTCTATCCAATCAATAGAAGATATTAAAAAAGGACTTGTATTAGTATCTATTCAGTCGCCAACTGAGTACCCTAACTACTACTTCCGAAATATCAATAAGAAAAACGACTTAAAAGCAATTACACATTTTAAAAACCCTTTTGAGAGTTTAAATGGTGTTTATAAAGAAGTAATTACTTACAAGCGTGAAGATGGATTAGAACTTTCAGGTACTTTATACTTACCTAAAGGATATGACAGAAAGAAAAAAGCAGAGAAATTACCTTTACTAATCTGGGCTTACCCAAGAGAGTTTAAAGATAAAAACAGTGCGGGACAGGTTACAAACAACCCGAATGAGTTTACCTTCCCATACTACGGTTCTTTTGTATACTGGGTATCTAAAGGGTATGCTGTATTGGACGATGCTTCTTTCCCAATTGTAGGAGAAGGAACTGAAGAACCGAATGATACTTATGTACAACAATTAGTTGCAAACGGTAAAGCAGCTATTGACGCAGTAGATAAATTAGGATTCATCGACAGAAAAAGAGTTGGTGTAGGTGGACACTCATATGGAGCGTTTATGACAGCAAACTTATTGACATACTCAGATTTGTTTGCAGTAGGTATTGCACGTAGTGGAGCTTACAACAGAACATTGACTCCTTTTGGTTTCCAAACAGAACAAAGAAACTATTGGGAAGTACCAGAAGTGTACAACACAATGTCTCCGTTTATGAATGCTGAAAAAATGAAAACTCCGATGTTGTTAGTTCACGGTGAAGCAGATAACAACCCTGGAACGTTTACATTACAAACAGAGCGTTACTTCCAAGCCTTAAAAGGTTTAGGTGCACCTGTTAGAATGGTTATCTTACCGAAAGAAAGCCATAGTTATGTAGCAAAAGAAAATATTCTTCACTTGCTTTGGGAACAAGATCAGTTCTTAGAAAAACATTTAAAGAATAAAAAATAATAGACAAAAGGCGCTAACTTCATAGGTTAGCGCCTTTTTTATTTCTTACAATATCGATGTCCTATTTTATCACTCGTCTCTTTTAATGACATCACCTTTCAATCATTACTCTTCACACATCACCAACTACTCATTACACATCGCATCACGCATTACTATTTGAAATAAAAAAAGGGACACATTACTGTATCCCTTATATATTATTGAAACTTTTTAAGTGCTAACTTAATCTTCGTTTTCTTTTCGATATCAAACGGATGGTCAAAGAAAACCACTCTCTCATTACCAAAGAAAGATTTGATTAGATAACCATCTCCTTTAAAATAAGAGTCGATTACCTCTACTTCTATTTGTCCTTTTTGCTTAGACACCATTAATTGATGTGGGTAAACCAATAACATTTCGTCCATTTCAACCTTAGGAGCAAAGTCTGAAATATATAATTCGTTTACCTCCCCAAATAAAGAAGCTACATATTTATCATTTGGAAACTCATATAACTCTTTTGTTTCCCCCATATCAACTACATTACCTTCTCTAAGCACAATAGTTTCATCCGCAAAGCTCAAAGCATCAACACTATCGTGAGTAGCTACAATACAAGTAATTCCTTTCTCCTTTAAGTAAGCAAAAAGGTTTCTTCTCAACAAGCTACGACGAGAGTAATCAATATGACTAAACGGTTCATCTAACAACAACACTTCTGGTTCTAACGCCAAAACACGAGCAATAGCAACTCTTTGTTGTTGTCCACCACTTAAATGTTTAACCTTCACATCAGCAAAATCAGTTAAATCAACCAATTCAATTAACTCTTTTGTTCTATGTTTTTTGCCTTCCATATCAAAATTAGACAAAAACTTCCCTACGTTTTCAGCAACCGTAGTATGAGGCATTAAGTCAAAATCTTGTGCTAAGTATCTCATTTCATCCATACCTGGCACTAAATGATAAGCAGGTCCTAAAACTTGTTTTTCATTCCAATAGATTTCACCTTCATCTAAATCATGCAATCCATAAATCAACTTTAATAAAGTACTCTTTCCACACCCACTTTCTCCTAAAAGCGCAATGTGTTTTCCCTTTTCAATTACAAGGTCTAATTCGTTTATAACACGTTTTCCCTCTGTATAGCTGAATGATATATTTTTAAGTAAAAGCATTTTTTCTTTTTATGAACCGCAAATATAACAATATCCGTACAAGCACTCTAAAATATTAACTTTATAAAATAAAAAAAGACCACCTAAACAGGTGATCTTCCGATATACTTCTCTATGTTTTTCAGATTAATAGCTAAAATAAACCCAAAAAAGGTTTTCTATCTACTGAAAAACAGAAACAATTTACTCTTTTACTTGTTCTTTCTTTAAAACCAAGTCTAAAGTATAAGCGCTTTCACCTTCGTGTTGAATTTCGTGTCTTAAGACAACTTGCCCTCCTTCTTCGATCAATGTTGAATATTCAACATCATTAAAAAAGGCATTTGGACTTTCAGCATCCGTTCTAACTTGATACTTATTATCTCCTAAAGCTTTCCATGTTCCTTTTCTCTTTTCTTCTTCTCTTTCACATCGGAAATTAACAACTACT
This sequence comes from Myroides sp. C1519, assembly GCF_038039755.1. Classification (NCBI taxonomy): domain Bacteria; kingdom Pseudomonadati; phylum Bacteroidota; class Flavobacteriia; order Flavobacteriales; family Flavobacteriaceae; genus Myroides; species Myroides sp. C1519. The sequence goes on along the minus strand of NZ_JBBPHM010000016.1, from coordinate 32,823 downwards.
TCTTCTAAGACACCTTCTGGTAAAAACGAAATGGTAGACTGAGTTTCACACTCATTTAAACCTAAGTCCATACCATTTAAAAATAAAGCAGCAACAGTCCAATTACCTTCTAAAATATCCTTTACTTCAGGTTCTTCATCTACAGGAGTTTCAACAACTTCATCAGCAACAGTAAATGGCAGTCCATCATCATTACTACAAGAGAACATCATTCCTGCAAGCAACAATGACATAAAAAAATACTTAATCTTCATAATTTGATTAGTTTTTGGTTACAAATACCGAACTTACTAATTAAATTAAAAATAGACTATTTTTTTTATTATAATTTTAACTAAAAAAAGTCCTGAAAGAAATATCTATCAGGACTTTGTATATAATTTAATGTATATAAAGCTTATTTTGAAGCCATAAAGCGTTCAGCGTCTAAAGCAGCAATACAACCAGAACCAGCAGCAGTAATCGCTTGGCGGTAGTCTTTATCTTGAACATCTCCACAAGCAAATACACCTGGGATATTCGTTTTACTTGTTTTTCCTTCTGTTAACAAATACCCAGTCTCATCCATATTTAATTGACCTTTAAAGATATCAGTATTTGGTTTATGACCAATAGCAACGAAGAATCCAGTAGCTGGAATTTCTTTAACCTCGCCTGTTGCATTGTGTTTAACGCGAATACCAGTAACTACGTTTCCGTCTCCTAAAACTTCTTCTGTAACTGTATTCATTAATATTTCGATATTCTCAGTGTTTCGTACACGCTCTTCCATAATAACAGAAGCACGGAATTTTTCACTACGCACAAGCATAGTAACTTTTTTACACAATTGAGATAAATAGTGTGCTTCCTCACAAGCAGAATCACCTGCTCCAACAATCACTACTTCTTGATTTCTGTAGAAGAATCCGTCACAAACTGCACAAGCAGAAACTCCACCTCCTAATGATAGGTAATGTTGCTCTGATGGTAAGTTTAAATATTTAGCTGTAGCACCTGTAGAAATAATCACTGTATCAGCGTGTACTTCAGTAGTTTCATTAATCCACACTTTCTTTACATCACCACTTAAATCTACTTTAGTAGCCCAACCGTCGCGGATATCTGCTCCAAAACGTTGTGCTTGAGCTTGTAATTGCATCATCATTTCAGGACCTGTTACTCCTTCTGGATATCCAGGGAAGTTTTCTACTTCATTTGTAGTAGTTAATTGTCCTCCAGGTTGCATCCCTTGGTATAATACCGGATTCATATTAGCACGAGCTGCATAAATAGCAGCAGTATAACCTGCAGGTCCAGAACCAATAATCAAACACTTTACTCTTTCTATATTAGACATAATCAATCAGTTTTATATTATATAAACAAAAATACCTTTTTTATTGCCTTTTCAAAATAGGTTATGAAAGAAATAACAAATAGCCGAATCACTTTTATTTATTGTATTGTGATAAAATGGTCATTTTAACTGTACAGAGATAATCTTTGTGAGTTAGTATATCAGTAAATTGCAGTTCATTTAGATAGAAGGTACAAACTATTAATGCATTTATGTATTACCTAAAGCATATAAGAGGTCGTTTTACGGTGAAAGAGTCATCTTAAAACAATTTATTTCTATTTATTACACTGTGGATAAGAGAAGTAAAATGATCCTTCAAAAAAAATCAATATTTTTTTGCAAAATATGCTTTTCAATAAAAAAAATATTCTAAATTTGCACTCGCAAGGACGAAATAAGTCTAAGCGGGGTGTAGCGTAGCCCGGTCATCGCGCCTGGTTTGGGACCAGGAGGTCGCAGGTTCGAATCCTGCCACCCCGACTTTTTCGGCATCAGAATGTGCCTAAATCCGTAAGTATCAATTACTTACGGATTTTTTTATTTTTAAATATATCATAATAATCCATTGTAAATCAATCTAAATGTGAGCTATTAGGTGAGCTATTTTTAAAAGGTAAATTAGCTCACCGAATCGAGTTTAACTAATTGTATTTCAATAAACTAAATACAATTTATTTTAGTTTAATTCAGTGCTTTTTGGTCTTGTTTGAGTACTATTCAGGTGAGTAGTTTTTTAAAACCATATCAAAACAGTTCGGTTAACATTAAAATAGATTGATATGAAAACAAAAAACACATTTGGAATACACTTCATTATACGTGTTTCTAATTCAAACAAAACAGTTCCATCCCTTATATACGCAAGGATAACGGTAAATGGACAACGAACAGAAATTTCTTTAAAACTAAAAATATCCCCTACTTCTTGGGATAACATTAAAGGAAAAGCAAAAGGAAAAAGTGAGGATACGGTTCGAATCAATGCACATATTGAGCGAGTACGTTCTCTCATTACAGATGCCTATCATCAATTAGTCCAACAAAAAAGAGTTGTCTCAATTGGAGCTGTTAAAAACATCTTTCTTGGACATGATGATACTGAATCATCACTTTTAAAGCTTATAGACTATCACAGAGAGATAGCTACAAGTAAATTAGCTTATGGTACCCTAAAGAACTACTTCTCTACGGAAAAGTACCTTAAAAGCTATTTGCGTAAAGTACACAATCGAACTGACATCTATTTAAGCGAGATTAACTACAAATTTATTTTTGACTTTGAAAACTTCTTGAGAAACTGCAAACCTATTCATAAACATCAACCATTAAATAACAATGGTATTATGAAACACATTGAAAGGTTTAAAAAGTTAATCAACTTAGCTATCACCATGGAATGGATGGAGAAAGATCCCTTTACCAAATATAAACTTCAATTTGAGAAGACAGAAAGAGGACACTTAACTAAATCTGAACTTGAAATCCTTGTAAACAAAAATTTTGCTATTGAAAGATTACAATCCGTTCTTGATATGTTTTTGTTTAGTTGTTATACTGGCTTAGCTTATATAGACATCTTTCACTTAATACCTCAAAATATAGCTAAAGGAAGCGATGGAAAAGATTGGATTATATCAAGTAGAGAGAAAACTAAAATACCTGTTAGGGTTCCTCTTTTACCTGAAGCTTTAGAACTAATTGAAAAATACAAGGATCATCCTATTGCTTTTGCCAAAGGCAAACTGTTTCCTGTTATTAGTAACCAACGAATGAATGGTTACCTAAAAGAGATTGCTATTATCTGTGAAATAGACAAGAACTTATCTTTTCACTTAGCCAGACATACCTTTGCCACAACAATTACACTAAACAATGGTGTACCTATTGAGTCCGTGAGTAAGATGCTTGGACATACAGCAATTAAAACAACTCAAATCTATGCGAAGGTATTAGAACATAAGCTGAGTGAAGATATGGATAATCTAAGAGAAAGAAGACTTATTCAAGAAAATCACAAGTACAACTTTGAAGAGTCAAATTAAACCTCCCAAAGACAATAGAACTAAACCAGTACATACAAATTGTTATTTAGGGTTAGAACTAAGCTTATAGCAGCTTAAAACAAATCAAAACTAACCCTAAATACTATTAATTATGAAATTAGAATTTATTACAAAAGAAGACCTTGAGATTTTTAAACAAGAGATTATTACTGAGATAAGAAGGTATAGTCCTTTTAATAGAAAGAAAGATCAAGAAATAAAGCAATGGATTAAAAGCTATGAGGTAAGAAAGCTTCTTGGTATTTCTCCTGGTACCTTACAAAATATGAGAATAAATGGTACCATACCATTTAAAAAGATTGGTGGCTTGATGTTTTATAGGTATGAGGATATTTTAAAGATGATGGAGAGTGAATAATATTTTATAAATATTACAATTATATGTATGTTTACTTTTTAATTTTTACCAAATTTATTATGACATTAACAAGACTTAATTGGATAAACAAAAAGGGAACAGCAACAAGAAACTGTAAATGTGGATCATGGGCGCAACATTGGGTTAATCTAACTGGTAAAACATGGCCTCACCAATGTAGCGTAGAGGGATGTAATAATGAGCCTACTTTAGGAGCTCATATATACAATGCATCTGTGGAAGGAGAAAGGATTGCTCCCTTTTGTGACTCTTGTAACAAATTAGAAGGTGCTTTTAATCTAAAAGGAAATATATCCGTTCCTTTTGCTAACAAAGCAAACACTTGTGAGTTATAAGTACTTATTTAAAAGAGAAAGGATGTTTTGACCATCCTTTCTCTTTTTTAAACACTCCATAATTAGTAAATATCCATCCCTTTTTTATAATTTTTAATTGAGAAATTCTCATAATTATCATTTCTTTTCCAACCTAATAGTTCCGCGTCTTTTAATATACTTTCCTCATATTGTTTTGGAAGCTTCTTATTATCCACTATACTAAATTTAAAACTAAAATTACTGTCTATTCCTATTAAAATAATTTGTTCATATTTATACTCCTCTTTAATTAAAAAAGAATATAGTGCAATTTCACTAAGATTTTGGAACATATCAATGTCAACATCTAAACCATGTCCAACAAACAAAATACATGTATCCTTTAAAATCATATAACGTCTATTAAAGGTTTTTGGAATACTCAAATTATTTTTTTCAATAAAATCAAAAAATGACAAACCAATTCCCCTACGTTCAAGTCTATTAAAAGATAGTAAACAGGTAGCTATTTCTTCTCTATCTTTCTTTTTCTCACCAAAGAATAGTTCATTTTCTACAAATTTATCAACAAAATAACTGTATTCATTCTCCTCTGTTTTTATTTTAAACTTAGAAGACACTTCATATTCCTTCCATTTATTATCAATTATCAAATAATTATAGCTAGTTTCATTGTTTTCAAAAACAGAAAAGAATTTATTACCTAATTCAAGATAATGTGCTAAAAGATCCTTCTCAGTTCCTGAAATAATATTTTTCTTGATAGTAAAATCCTCTTCAGTAAGAGTTTTAAAGAACTCTTCTTGAGCTTCTACTGGAAAATCATTCTCCTCTCCTGGTAATAAGATAGTTTGAGTATTGACAAAAATATTTTCTCTCTTATCTAGGTACTCCGTAAAATCTTTAATAGTATCTAACTCAATCATCAAATTTTTAAATGTATCTTTATCAAAAACATGAACAAATGACTTATCTACAGTTAATTGATTAAAGGGATAAAATTTAACTCCTTCACCTAAATTCACTATAACTCTATAAACTCTTTTAATATTTTCTTTTGGAAAAATTTCATTCTCTTTATCAGGATGCTTAATTTCTAAAACTTCAGTTTTAAATAACGTTTTATAAGCTCCTGAAATCTGTTTTTTTGCCTTTTCTAATGTATTATTAAAATAGCGGAAATGCTTTCCCTTGAATTCATAATTCTTAACGGAAAAAATAATTACTAAATCATCGAAAATAACTAAGAGATCACATATCTCTTTTTTATCTTTGTTTTCATATTTTACTCCAGGATAACAGTAATGCTTAAAAAATGTATTATAAGCTAATTCATTAACAAACTTCTCTCCCTCTTCTCCTATTGGCTGACTATCAAATTTTTGATCCATCGAACTCATTATAAATAATTATATTAAAGTACTAATTTATACTATCCTATCTCATGTATCACAATATCACCACCAAACGTCTTTCTTAAATCATCATTAGATACTGTATCTGGAAAAGCCATCGTTAAAAGTTGTTTAGGTCTTGAACAAGCAACATAAATTAGTCTCTGCTTTTCGCTTAAAAACTTAGTTGCTTGTTTGAAATCTTTAAAAGTGATAGTTTCCTTACCACTATCTTTGTCAAAAAAACATAATATAGCATCTAATGTACTTCCTTTTACTTGATGAATAGTTGTAATAGGAATGTTTGAACTAACAGAAACTGGCTTATTGAAATACACACTAATAGCCTCCTTCTTTAAATCCTTCATTTTAAAATCTTTCATTTTTTGTTTAAACAAAAAATCTTCTGATACATCAAGTTGAAACTCATTATCAAAAACTTTTACACAAGATTTAGTCCACTCCTCAATAGACATTGAAATTTCAGGTAAAGAATGAAAGAAGTGTAATAATTGTGAATTCAAATGATTATCGCTCTTCTTTTCAACTAGCAACTCCTGAATTTCATTATATGATAAATTTGGATTTTGTAGGTTAATTACAACTTTTCTTATTTCTAAAACAGCTTTTTTAATAAATCCAGATTGATAATTAAATAATGCAGCTAATACAAGAAGAGGAATAGATTCTTTCCAAGGGTTTATCTCAGATTTACTTCCTGTCATTTTGTTTTTTAAATCATTACCTCGAACTACTACATGAGAATTTAGAAAACCATTACTCTCACATGTCTGTTCAAAATGTTCTAAAATTTCTTTAGAGTTTATATCATTATATTTATAAATAGTAATTGGTAGTTTATGATCTTTAACACCTAAAGATTTAATTTTCGAATCTTTAGCATTACGCATAATACTAAAGCAATCAATTATTCTCTGTACTGATCTTCTATTTTCAGTTAATGGCAGACCTAACCAACCTTCTTCTTTTTGCTTATCAAAGAAAATAGAAGGTTTCGCATTACGCCATTCATAAAGACTTTGATATGGATCTCCCACTAATTCAATATTTGTAAGTCCTAAAGACACTAATTCGTTAAAAATCTCATATTGAATATCAGAATTATCTTGAGCTTCATCAATCATTATATATGGAAATCTTTGAATTAATAATTTTCCAATATGAGGAAATTTTTTTAATAAATCCAACGCTAAATATGCACTATCAAGATTTGAGAAAAGTCCTTTTCTTTTTTTAATCCCCATAATTGCCTCGCCATAGGCTTGAAAATCTTCATCTTTAACTTTTGTAGGCCTAGTTCCTTTAAAACTATATCTACCTAAAGAATCTATCCAAACTGTACTAGGAGCGTATGAACGTGCTACCTGTGACCCATCATAATTTTTAAATTCTCTTAATTCTTGAATAAAAGCTTCTTGTTTTTTTCCTTTAGAATCATAATAGAATGTTTTACAAGCATCATCTATCTGTTTTTCATTTTCTATTATTTTAGGCCTTAAACTAGATCCTTCAAATAGATGAAAAAAAGGTAAAGTAATAAATGTATTAATAAAACTATCAAGAGTTGAAACTAAATGTGGATATTCCAAATGATCATTATACGATTTATTATACTTTTCTAAAATTTCATCTTTTGCATTATTAGTAAAAGAAAGACATGCTATTCCTGAGTATCTTCCATAAGTAGCAAGACACTCATTTTTAAGTATTGAAATTTTATGTACCAAACAAGTTGTTTTTCCACTACCTGGGCAGGCACTTAATACAATCTTTCCTCTTGCATCAAAATAAGTCTTTCGCTCACCAGTTAAATCAACTATCATGATTTATATTTTTAGATGATTAAACGCTTTTACAATATACTCAGGCACAATGAACGATTCTTTTGCTTCTTGAATATGTTCAATGATATGAAGTGAGAAATCTTGAGCAAAATCAGCTTTAGAAGGCATACATTTCCACATCAAAATTGCTATCTTTTCTTTTTCTTCTTCAATAATATTAGCCGTTCCTAAAGATTCTAAGTAAGTATCAACAGGATAAATTGGTTGATCATATCTATTTTTTAAAAATTTATAAAGAAAACTATCTTGCAACTCAATAATATTTTTTTTCATGTTACTTAAACAAAGTGCATATTCTAAAGTTTGGAATGCAGTATTTATACTAATATTACTTTGATTATTAGCAATTGATTCTATATTCTTTACTCGGTTACTATTGCTACGTCCATTCAATTCTTGATGAAGTTTACTAAGATTTAAATATCCATTCTCAATAAGGCGTTCAATTTTATATTCCTTCTTTTTTGAAGCAGGATATCTATCATCATCTGTCACAATAGCCACCTTTTTAGGCAGTCTTCTTTTATCATCTATACTATTAAACAGAAACATGAAAGGGTAAAAAGAAACACCACCAACATTAACTAACTCAATGCTGTAATCTTCTAAGCTAAACCCCTCAACCTTACAAAAAGCAGATAGTAATAATTCTTCTGAAATTCCTTCAACAAAAAGACACGACTTCGCAAAAAACAATTGAGATTTAGTTACATCTATATACCTCTGTAGTTGATTCTTTTTTATTACAATATCTATTTCAGAAAGTAATGTACCTTTAGATGTGTCTTGTACTAGATCTTCTTTAGCTCTATCATTAAATATATTTTCAATTGTATAGGCATCATTATCTAAAACAATTAAATTAGAAAACGGAACTTTAGAGGTCAATGTAGGTGAATGTGTCGTAATAAATAACTGACTATTATCAGAGCTATTGGATTCCTTTAAAAAATTATAAAGACTTAACTGAAGTTGTGGGTGAATATGTGCTTCAGGTTCTTCTATTAGTAATGCAAAATGAGGTATTGGATCCTCTTTTATACGTTCTTTTATATCCCCCAATACTGTAGCTATGTACATAAGATTATTAAAACCTAAACTATTCTGTATCAAATTAAATCCCTCAGCAGAATTATTTTTCACATCATGTGGTAAATATGGTTTGATTACATTAACAATGTATTCAATTCTTGATTGATCAATGCGTAAACCTATTTGATTATCATTAGTGTATTTATAAATACTTTTTAGGTTATTATTTATATTCCCTTTTGTATTTTGCACCTCTGGTTGTTTTAACAACTGATCATTAGCATCTTTTATTATATCTTTAAATGTATCTTCTGTCTGATTTTGTACAACAAGACGTTTGATAACCTTTCCTAATAGATTTCCTCTAGTAGTTAAAAGATCTTTTGTACTATCTCGTATTGCACTCAAATAATAATGTTGAAAAAGTTGAAAAGTATTATAATCAGCTTTTTGACCTTCTACTATCCCAGTAAAAAAATAAAACTTAGGGTTATATTTATCCATTTTATAACGCAACTCTATCCTTGCATAATCATTGCTTCTATCCTTGGAATCGATGACCATATACTCATAAAAAGCACCTTGTTGAGCTGAGCTTAATCCTTTAAACTCATAACTTATTGTGACTAAGTCACTAGTATTTATAGATAATATTCCACTTTTATCGACTGAAACTTCTTCGTAAAAATCTTCTTTGGTTACAGTTAATTCTCTTAATGGATCTCCAACGTTATACAAAAGTCTAATTGCATCAATAAGAGCGGATTTTTTAGCTCCATTCTCTCCAATAATGACATTTATTTTAGATGAAAAATTTACTTCAAGGTGTTGAATCCCTTTATAGTTAGTAATAGTTATTTTTGATAAATACATTTCAAAATAAAATTTAGTAAGATAATTTAGATAAAATATTTTCTGATATTATTAAATTATGAGTAAGAATCATTATCCTTCTTTAGACAGGAAATAATATCATTTCTAACAAATCTTAAATTTAGTTAAATATATCCTTATTCTCAAAGGAATATATTGCAAAAAAAAGCTACACTGAATTTAGTATAGCTTTTAAAAGTATCTATTATTTTAGGCTTAGAAACTTATGTATATGGTATTAACTTTTTTGAGGTTCAAAACATCCGAACTCTTTACTTTCAAAATCTGATTTCTCACCCCATTCTTTTCATTTACTTCAATTAATAGGATTTGCTTATCAGATAGAGTAAACTGATCTAACATAAAGACGTTATCTTGTTTGTTTTGACTGCTAATTATATGAAAATCACTATAACTTCTAATCGGTTTCAATGTTACTTCTTGAACTGTAGTTCGTTTTGAGGTTCTTTTATCTTTAATTTTAAAACTAACGTAGTCAACCTCGTATGGTAAATTGCTTTTGTTGTTAATAGAAAGATGAAAGTAAAGTTTACCATCTTGGGTATAGATACTTTTTAACCTTGCTTCTACTCCGTATGTTTTGCTTTTAATGTTTAGCTCTTTCTTATTCTTTTTGATAATAGCTTTCATAAAAAGATCTGCTAAACTTGGACTGGTAGTACCTAAATCTTTGAATAGAACTTCACTTTGCTGTTTACTATTCTGTTTTTCAAACTTCGTTAAGTCATAGCTAAGTTGTGTTGGCTCTTCATTGTAGCTAGCATTGAAACTATAGTATTTACCATCGTTTGTAATTACAGTAAAGTTTGTAGGTGAAATATCCTCTTTTACAGTTTTTAAACGAAGTACATTAGAAGTAGCCTCTACTTTATTAGCAATTATTTCACTACTTCCTAAGTCCACATACTCAATACTGCTTGGAAAAAGGATGTGAGTTGTTTTGTTTTGGGTAAGCTCTATCTTATATGGTGTTACCTCAGCATTAGATAGATTGATAGACTCTTTGTTCTCTTGAGCTTTTACTGTATTTACTGCTAGTAAGCACAGTAGCATATATTTAATAATTGTTTTCATAATGATCTATTTTTATGTTTTTATTTGATTAATGTTTATTCTTTAGGAATAAGAAATAATTCTTGTCCTTGTTTTAGGGTTACTCGTTGAGCTTTTACTTTCTTTGAAAAGTATCCTGACACCCCTTGAATAAGTCCTTTGGTTAAATCTCCTGCTATTTGGTCGGAGGCGGATCTACTCATAGATATACTCGTTCCTGTTGTTTGTCCCATATTGGCAATGATTTCTTTCGAAGCGCTTATTTCTTGAAGGTCTAATACCTCTAAGCCTTTTTGCCCGTAGTTATCATAACCAATAAGCTCTGTATCAATGATGCTATCGTCTATCTTAATAGAGTTTACACTAAGCTCTAATCTAGCGTTACTTACTTTGACTTTAGCAATAAGCGTACTTGCTTCAGGTAACAGAGCTCCGTTTATTACGATACTTTCTAAGAGTTTTAATTTAATATAACCTTCGTTTATAATGACCTGATCTTCTTTGATACTAACTCGTATGCTATTTTTATGAGTTTGCGTTTTACGCTCTCCTTCTGCTGTATAAAAGGTTGGATTATTTTCAAGATTAATAGGTAAGAAATCCTGTAAACTTGTTGGTTTTACAAGTGAGGATACAATCTCTTTACTTGTTTTATCAACCGTTGTTATAACCTGTTTTTTACTTGAAATTATTTTGATATTCGTATTCCCATTTGAAGGTGGTAATTCAGTTTGGTTTTGACCACCTGGCAAATACTTGGCAGCCATCTGAAATGATTTTTCCATAAGCTCTAATTGACCATCCATTGTAATAGACGTTGGAGTATCTTTTTCTTCTAATCGCTCCTCTAACTCTTCTATTTGCTTTTTAAGGCGTTCGGTTTCTGGATTTGTTGTACTCTCATAAAAACTACTCAGTACATCTTGGCTTTGCTTATAGTTCTGATAAGACCTCTGATAAGGCGTGTATGTAGGCTCCTCATTGTAATCTTGATGATTATAGCTACTATTAGACTCCTCTTGTGATTCATGCCAATAATCCGCTAAGGAGTGCATCTGATTTTCGTTTTCTAGTTGTTTCTGCTCCCATAGCTCTTTTTCATAGGCTTTGACCTTGTCTGTAGGCATCCCTTGTGTTATTGCCTCTGGAACTGAATCATTGTGAGTAATAAACTCTTTTTCTTTTGGTTTAAACAAAAGATACATAGCCCCTAAAAATACAATACCCATTAAAGTAAATACAAGATGCTTTTTGTGTTTTTCAATTATACCTTGGAATACCTTATTTTCTTTGGGTACTTTCTCTATTTGGTGGGCTTTATCTGATTGATTGTGATTCATAACTCTTGATTTTAATAGTTAATTTTGATTTTACCTTTTGCCTATCAAGCAAATACTTTACGGGTTTTATATTGCTTTGTCTCTCTTGATTGTTTGAGCTGTTTCTTATAAAACTTGTCTTTACAATAAAAAAGCAAACAAGGCTGTAAAGTGTATATAGAGCAAGTAATAAAACTCGTTGTCTTTTTATTGAGAGGCTATTCCAATAGGTCTGTAGCCTACTGGAATAGCTATGTCTTAAAAGTTGTAACTTATTCATGGATTAGTTTTTTAGCGTTTAACAACTTCTAAGTCTTTGTTCTCTAAAACAGTAAACTTCTCAATGATAAACCCCTGAGGGTTGTTATCGGATCTAACCGCAGATATGAGCTGACTACTTGTGACAAGATTTCTTTTAGTTAGATTACTTGATCTTATGATATACTGGGTAGCATAAGTCATTGTTTTATAGGGATAGGCATTAAAGTCTATTTTAATACTATCCACCTCAACTCGCTGCTGAATATTTCCTGAGATAACTCTACTATAATATCCTTTTTCGAGTAAGTCTTTGTAGTAATCAAAAGCAGTTTTATCAGCTAGGTTAAATGCTCTTTGCATATTACCTTCTATAGCTGCTTTCTCAGGTGAGAGGGTAAAAAATAGCTCATGAAAGCGCCTTACGTGTTCTCTTGCCTCTACTGGTCTGTTTATACTTGCATCTTGAGAAAGAGCAAGCATGAGAGATTTGCCTTTGTCAAGCACATAAATCTTCTCTCTCTGCTCTTTAGCAAAATCATAGCTTTTGTAGATAGTAAATCCAACTACTAAAAGACAAACTACAGCAAATACAATAGCATAAAGCCGAATCTGTTTAAAACTATTTTCTATATTTCGAAGTGATTTAAATTCCATAATACTTTTATTTTTTAATTAGTTGTCCTGAAATATTACCTACTGTTGCCCCTGCTCCTGCTGTTGCCATATTACCCGTAGTAGATACAGTCTTATTCATGTTGCGCATAAAGTTTCCTGCTCCACCTGCTTGAATTACCCATCCTGTTACTGTAGGAATTGTAAAATATCCCACAATACCAATGATCATAAAAATCGCATAAGCAGTATTAGAGGTATCAGGGACAAAACTTGGATCAGCAAGCATCTGTATATCTCTTTCAATAATTAATGATTGAATCTTAGCCAGCATACTACTAAATAAATCTGCTACTGGAAGCCAGAGATACACACTGATATACCGTGTGAGCCATTGCAAGAGCGTGGATTCAAAACCACTCCATATTGAGATAGCAAAGGCAATTGGACCAAGTATGGACAGTACTACTAAAAAGAAAGTCCGAATCGTGTCAATAACAAGAGCAGCCGCTTGAAAGAGCATTTCTAATATCTCTCTAAAACCATCTCTTAGGTTCTTTTGAAAATCATATTGCCATTTCTCTAAATACATTCCTGTCATAGCAGCTAAATCAGATGGAGACCACCCAAGCTCATCAAGCTTTTTATCAAATTCTTCATCAGAAACTAAATAGGCTGTTTCAGGATTTCGTAGCATTGCCTCTTTTTCTAAAATATCTTTTTTCTGCTGTAAAGAAGTCATATCAATCACTTGACGCTCTAAAATCTGATGTGTCCCCTTAACTACAGGGCTAAGCATCGTGTTTAGTGTTCCAAGAACAAGGGTTGGAAAAAACATAATACACATGCCCAAAGCAAATGGTCTTAGCATCGGATACACATCAATGGGTTCTGCTCTTGCTAAGGCTTGCCATACTTTTATACCAATGTAAAAAAGAGCACCAAGACCTGCTAAGCTTTTAGCCACACCAGCCATCTGGGCTGATAGTGGCATCATATCGTAATAGAGGTTCTGTAATACCTCATGTAAATTACTCTCTCCCATAACTACCAGTATTTTTGATTAGAAGTACCATACAGATCAAGTACCCTTTGAGTATTATTTCTCTTCTTTGACCTTAAGATGCTGATACCTATATTTTTTCTAGTGTAATAACTAACAAGGTTGTGATAGTCCTTTACTTCTTTGTAAACCCTGTCTATAATATCCATACGTTCTTTATCATTTAAAGAAAGACTCGAGGCGCTTACAATCTGCTTGAGTTCCTTGACTAGTTCTGTGCTTTCTTGAAGTAATACGGAATACCCATTGGCAATAGCTACAAGCTCCTCAGGCGAGAAATTTGGATCATTAAGCATTTTACCAAAGTTCTTGACATAGAGCTCTGAAACTTCTCCTACTAAGAGTACCGTTTGTTGAACCTTTCTTGCGTCCTTAACAAGGTTGTTTACCGCTTGGAGCTTGTCATAATACTCCTTGCCTTGTTTATAAACCTTCTCTACTTCTTTAAAGTTTTTAATAACATTACTTACCGTTGAAGAAGTTTGTATAATTTCATTGGCACTGTTTAATATGCCTGATGCCAGATTAGTGGGATCCGTAACTACCCACTGGGCATTAATCTGTATTGGTAGAATAAGTAGCATAGCTACCATTACTACCTGTAATAGTTTTTTCATCGTGATATGTTTTTAATTGACTGTTTATTCTATTGATTAATTCTTTACTCTTTTCTCTCCCTTAGTAAAGTTGGGTTTGAGTATTGTCAGGTCTTATTGTTGTTTTTCTTGTACAAGGCGTTTTATGGCCATCTCTACATTACCATCAAGTTCTTTAGCTAGGTTCATGACTTGTAGTTTTTCAGTTTCCTCTGTAGTATAAGCGAGATACTCTGAGTAGCTCACTTCTGTAGCATACACGCCTGAGTGAACTCCTCCAAGACCAATCCATACTTCTTTGTAAAGCCGATTTGGATTGTTGTTTAAATTGATAGAAAGGATTTGAGCTTTTTCTTTGTCAGTAAGACCTAACATGGCTTGTATATCATCGAACTTGTTCATATACTTGCGCTGATCAAGAAGTATCTTACAATCTGAATTATTGATAATACTTTCCTTAACAATCGGAGATTGAATAATATCATCTACCTCTTGAGTAACCACAATTGCCTCACCAAAGAACTTTCTAACGGTTTTAAAAAGGTAGCGTAAATAATCTGCCATCCCCTCTTTGGCTATGGCCTTCCAAGCCTCTTCAATTAAGATTAGTTTACGCTGACCTTTAAGACGTCGCATCTTATTTATAAACACTTCCATGATGATAATAGTCACAATGGGAAACAGAATTTTGTGATCCTTGATGCTATCAATTTCAAAGACGATAAAGCGTTTGTTAAGTAAATCAAGCTCACTTTCTGAGTTTAATAAATAGTCGTATTCACCTTCTTTATAATAAGGCTCAAGCACATTTAAAAAGTTCGCTAAATCAAAGTCTTTTTCCCTAACCTGCTTCTGTTCTAACTCAGCTTTGTAATCTGTTTTGATATACTCATAAAAGGTGTTGAAACTTGGTTTTATATCACTATTTTGAAGTTTTTGAATATACCCACTAACAGCATTTGAAAGCGCCACTTCTTCCGATCTAGAGGGTGGTTGGTCATCCCGCTTCCAAAGTGTTAAGATCAGAGTTTTAATACTCTCTCTTTTTTCAATATCAAAAACCCCATCATCCGTATAAAAAGGATTAAAAGCAATTGGGTTTTCTTCGGTGTATGTAAAGTACAGCCCATCTGTTCCTTTTGTCTTTGCTTTAATCAGTTCACATAATCCTTGATAAGAGTTGCCTGTATCAACAAGCAAAACATGCGCGTTTTGCTCATAATATTGCCTTACCATATGATTGGTAAAAAAACTCTTACCACTACCCGATGGTCCCAAGATAAACTTGTTACGATTGGTGATAATTCCCTTTTTCATGGGTAAATCCGAGATATCTAAATGAATTGGTTTACCAGTTAAGCGATCCGCCATTTTAATTCCAAAAGGTGACAATGAGTTTTGATAATTAGTCTCCCCTGCAAAAAAACATAAAGCTGGTTCAATGAACGTATAAAAGCTCTCTTCACTTGGAAAATCTCCGCTATTTCCTGGCATACCTGCCCAGTAAAGCACTGGAGCATCCACCGTGTTGTGTCTTGGCACGCACTCCATAGAAGCGATTGCACTTCCTGCGTCGTTTTTAAGCTGTTTAAGCTCGTTTTTATCATCAGACCATGCCATTACATTAAAGTGAGCTTTTATAGAAGTAAGGCCTTTACTATGAGCCTCATTTAAATATTCTTCTATCCACTGTTTGTTTATTTGATTCGCTCTGCTGTATCTAGCAAGAGAATGCATATTCTTGGCTGATTTCTCAAACTGCTTTAAATTGTAATCACTGTCCTCTATAAACAAATACTGATTATAGATGTGATTACAGTTTAAAAGAAGTCCAACAGGAGATGCAAACGACAAAGCCATACTGCTTTTATCGGTTGATAGCTTTTCATAACGTGATAAATAAGATACCTCAGTAGGTAAATCATCTGTACTTGATAAAGTGTGCATAGAGATTCTATTATCTCCTACTCTAACCTCCTCTGCGCTGATGGCTATATCCTGAAGGCTTCCTCTTTTAGTAGAGCTTAAAGTCAGGTACTGTTCCACAAGTCCGCTTTTATCCTCTGAGCCAATAATATCTTCTTCAGATAATTTAGTTAGGTGAATCAATCCACTATCATTGACGATTTTCTCTAATTGAGTAGTTGCTTCTAAAAAGCTTTGAACCGTATCTTTATCTCTTACTTCTTTTGGAGTGAGCTCGCCTCTTGTAAGAGAAGAAAAGTTACTCTGACTTTTAATTCGCTCTTTGGTAGTTTTTGTGATAAAGAGATAACAACTGTGATTCAGATAGGGACGCTCGTTAAAATGTCTTTCAAAGCTTCTACTTAAATAGCCCTGCTCTGCGTCTTTAAAATCAGCCTCATAGCTTTCTTTGACAAACCAATCCTGTTTGTGAATAACCGTAAACTCGGGTAATGTTTTAATCGCTTTATGCCACACGCTGTGAATCGTTTCATATTCTTTATCTGAGATAGTAAAAATCTCAGGTAAGATGACCTTATAACAAACCGTTATATCCCCTTGCTTAGAAACAATACAGTTGTTCTCTACCGATAGAATCGGAAACATCCTTTCTAAGATATTTGTCTTAGCTGTATTTCTCATAGCTTCTTAGTTTTAAGTTTCTACTTACATACCCTTTGACATCCTTTCTTGAGATGATATACTTTGGAAAGTATTTTCTAGCCTGAAGTTTCATAAGACCAAACTGACCGTATTTCTTGTTTAGTGAAAACACTTTGTAAACAAGATAGCCAGATGTACCAAGGCCAAGGGCTAAACAAACTATGTTGTTTACTCCTGCCATATACAAAACCATAACAAGAATTAAATCAGCCAATAATCCTCCTGCAAAATAAAACAGGTATTGCGCCTTGAGGCCTTTAAACTCTACACTGGCTCCAATGCCTTTATTGATACTATACTTTTTCATAATAGTATCTTTTAAAGGAAAAACGAGCGAAGGATTGTAGCCGCTACAATTAAGAAGATACAAGCCCCAAACCAGCTTGCGGCTGTCTTACTTGTATCGGGATCTCCACTTGAGAATTTGTTGTATACCTTCACCCCTCCAATAAGACCTACTACCGCTCCAATGGCGTAAATAAGTTTAGTGGCTGGATCAAAATAAGAAGTGACCATTTGAGTAGCCTCTGTGATTCCTGCAGCTCCATTTCCTTGAGCTAAGAGTGGCAAACTACTTAGTACAATAAGTAATAAGAAAAGCCTTTGTTTGATTGTTTTTGTTTTCATAAGAATGACATTTAATTAGTTATAATCATGCCCTTTGCATGATACTTTGGTAAATGTCTTTTGAAAACAGGTTGAAGAATTGATTATGGAAGTTAGTGGATGCTCATGGCGATAAGATGTAATAAAAAAGGCGTTAAGTATGTTTTACTATAACGCCTTCACAGTTTTTCTTTACACAAAATCATTAATATTAAAATCTTCACTATCTATTACTTCTTCTTCCTTCTTTGGTGATTTTTCACTTAAAGATTGATCTAATAACTTTGCTATTGCTTTAGCTGAATCAGGTAGTGCCTGTTGGAGTAGTTCCAATAACTCTGAGCCTTCTATTTTTTTAGCTATTTTTACTGTAGTCTCATTAATTAACTCTTCTTCAATAGAGTTCACAAACCTATTAAGCTCATCCATACTGACTCGCTCAGTAAACTCATTATCTAAAGGTTCTAAATTCTTCCTTAACTCTTTTTCTTCCTCTTCTAAATCAAGTTCAACTTCTGTTTGACTCATTAGCGATTGCTTTAAAACAACTGGTTTACTTTCTCCTATAATACTAACAGGGACATCTTGTTTAAAAGGTAGCTCTTCTGTTTTAGTTGGGTTCTCCTGTATACTAGTTTTATTTTTATCTAATAACAGAAGAGTGATAACAAGAACCAGACTGATTATTATAATTATTTCCATAGATTACAGAATTGGTTTAAAATGTTCTTGAAAATAAGCCTTGATGTGTCATCTGCGTGATTTTTAAGATGCTGTGCTAAAATATTGTCTATATAAGCATAGAGCGTTGTCTTATTTTCTTTAGATAATTGAACAAGGCGAATGAATACCTCGTGATGTTCAGGGCGGATGTACACCACTTTTCCCTTACTATTTGCAGGTAATCGATTAACTAAAAACTGATCCTCATATTTTTTAGTATCGATTTTTTCTTCTGTTTTTTTGAATAGATTTTTCATGATTTTTGGTTTTAAATTGGTTTATACTTCTCATTGTAACTCTTGGTAATCTGCTGAGCAAACTCATCAAAATGATTGTCTAACAAATTATCTAAATAGGCATAAATCGTTATTTTGTCCTCACCTATTATGTGAATGATACGAGTTAGTTTTTCATGAAATTCAGGTCTTATATACACCGTTTTTCCATCTCTGGCATTGGTATCAGATTTTTTAAAAAAGATACTCTCGTAATCTGTTTCGATACTTTGCCTTGTTTGTTTCTTTTGTTTTGAAACAGGACTCTTCTTTAAGGGAGTGTCTTCTACCTTTCTCTCTTCTACTTTTTCAATATCCTGAGACGGTTCTTTGATTCCTTCTTTTCTCACTCCATCAACCATTAGACTCATCATTAGTTCTTCATCAATATGCTGTTGTTTTTTGCTTTCTTTTTCCATGATATTATAATTGGATGATTGTTAAAAATTCTTCTATAAAAAGGTCTAATCCACTTGCTTTACTAAGACGTTTATCTGGAGGTAGTAAAGTGGAGCGGAAAACAAACTTGCTTGTCGCTTCACTCTCCTTACGAAATCTTGTGCTACTTTTAATCTGACTTTGCATCAAACTAAAATCTAATTCCTTAATAGCTTGGTTATAGATATCGTACAAAGGAGTACTTTCCCTCCCATCCACTTGGTTCCAAAACAGATTGATACTTTGTATTGCTGTCTCTGATTTTTTCATCACAACATCTCGCAAGAGTTGCGTAAA
Organism: Myroides sp. C1519; assembly: GCF_038039755.1. Taxonomy (NCBI): domain Bacteria; kingdom Pseudomonadati; phylum Bacteroidota; class Flavobacteriia; order Flavobacteriales; family Flavobacteriaceae; genus Myroides; species Myroides sp. C1519. The sequence goes on along the minus strand of NZ_JBBPHM010000016.1, from coordinate 13,666 downwards.
AACAAGCGTGCTTTCCATCACTACTCTATCCGCTGTGATAGGCGTAAAAATATAGTGCATGCCTGATAATGCGTTTAGAATTCCAGCAGTATTAACCGTTCCTGGTAAATCAAAGAAAACTACATCAACTGGTATAGCTGATTCACTTATAAATTGTTTGGCTGCGTTTAATACATTATCTGCCTTCTCTTGTAATATTGGAAAGGCTTTTTTATTAATTGTTGTAAACTGCTTATAGGCAAGTTTTTTCAGCACATCGTTCTCCATAACAATAGATAAATCTCGTTCTTTCATTTTCACAAGACTGTGTTGTGGAAAATCTGCATCAAAGACAACGACATTGTAATCCATCTGATAATGTAAAATACTTGCCACCAATGTGGTAAACGTGCTTTTACCTATTCCTCCCTTTTGTGAGGAGAAAGCAACAAAAATTGGTTCTTTTTTTGTTTTCATAATTGTATGTATTTAGCTATTTGCATAAGTAAATAGATACGTTAGTCAATCAGTAAGTATGTGGTCATCTATACTTGTTTTTATTTACTTAGTTAAGTAGTGAACTATAAGCCTAATTAAATACTTAGCTAAATATTTAATTACCTGTTTAGCTTTATACTTCTCTATGTGATGTTTTACATAAATAGTTAAGCAGCTACGCTTGCGCTTAGCCTAATAGATACTTAAATAACTACTTATTGCTCTAATTATATACTAATGCACGTAATGACCTCATTACTTACTTTTTTAGATACATCAGTACTTTGTAACTGATCTATCTACCTATGCAAATATGATTATACATACAAAGAAACTTCATAAACCAGCTGAATCTGATTTATGGCATTTTGTGGTAACACTTGGCATTTTAGTGTCAAATAGTGGGTGATTTATTACTATGAAATCACTTTAGATTTTACTTTGTAAAATTGGTGGAATTACTCATCGAAAGATGAGAGCAAGTTATGTTTTGAGGCACTCGAAATTGAGATTCGGGCTTTCAAAACGACTTGCTCTTGCAGAGGGCTAGAAAACTACTCCGAAGTCGTTGGTTTTTTCAAGAAAATTCAATCATATCAATGGCGAAATGATGCTTTAAATAAACAATTAAAAATTGAAGAAGTTACCTATATATTAACAGAAATAAATAACAATTTAAACAGTTCAAGCGGTTATCTAGGAGCCATTTCAGACAGAAGAAAAAGTTTGTATTTCAACAAAGAAACGGAAATCGGACCAAGAGTGGCTCCAAAATCTTCTCTCTTATTTCAAGAGTTTAAAATCTGGCAAGTTTTAAGTAATATTTTGATTCGTAAAAAGGGAAGCAGAAAAAGAAAGGTAAGTTCAGATGAACAATCAACTTTGTTTGAAGAAGAAAAGGAAATTTTTAAATTAAACTTAAATGCTAAAGAGACAGTTTATGAAGAGTTGAACTTAAAAGATAATTTAAAAACAGATCGCATTATCGAAATATTAGGTTATAAACCAAAAGATTTGGGAAATCAATTATTTGGAAATTGAAGGAAACAAAACCAATCAAGCTTTCTATAATGTATTCCTTAAAATTCCTGAAACAGAAGGGTATAATGAAGATTTATTGAAACTTTCGGACGAAGATAATATTGATGTTTCGAAGTTGAAAACACCAGCTTCCGAAATAAAAGATATGGTACAACGAGTTTTTGAGGTTTGGAAATTAATACCGAAATCTTAGAATTTGATGCTTTCTTGGAAGGAAAATATTTTGAAAAACAAGCTTCTTATCAGTTTTGGCATATGCTATATTCGGCAGAAGATCATACAAATAAGTACAGCGATAAAGAAAAAGTGATATACGGAAATGATAACATTGGGTTGAAAAAACAATTGTGTCAAAAATTTGGTTTCAAACCGGAACACGCTAAAATTTTAAGCAGTGTAACTTTTCAAGATGATTATGAAAGTCTTTCTACCAAAGCTATTCGAAAAATTTATCCGTCCGTCAAAGAGAATAATTACAGTACTGCTTGCGAATTGGCGGGATATCGTCATTCTAAACATTCTTTAACCAAAGAAGAATTGGAAAACAGAATCTTAAAACCCAAATTAGATTTAATTAAAAAGAACAGTTTAAGAAATCCTGTGGTTGAGAAAATTCTCAATCAAATGGTGAATGTAGTGAATACGCTTATTGAAAAAGAAAATAACGTTTTAAAAAAAGAAGGAAAAGCTAAGGGTTTTAAGTTTGATGAAATTAGAACTGAATTTGACTCGTGAACTAAAGAAGAATGCGAAAGAAAGAGCAGAAATGACAACCAATATCAATGCTTCTAAAATTGAGCATGAAAAGTTTTATAAAATCCTTCAATCTGAATTTGGATTAGCCAATCCAACTCGAAATGACATTATTCGATATAAATCATATAAGAAACTGAATGCCAATGGTTACCGAGATTTGTATAACAACAAATATATTCTAAGAGAAAAACTATTTTCAAAAGATATTGATGTTGAGCATATCATTCCACAATCCAGATTATTTGATGATAGTTTTTCGAATAAAACAGTGGTTTATCGAGAAGATAATTTGAAGAAAAGGAATTCACAACAAAACGAGAAACAAGATTTTATTATAACGAATCGGAACTTGCAGTAAAATTTAAATTAATAAAAATTGTGCAATAGGGAATTTAAAAATAACTATAAGACACATACTAATTATCAAATATTTTTAAAAAAACATTAAATTAGATAGGAAGTTTAAAAAAAATAAATATCTTTGTGCAGAATTTATTTAAGGCTTTTAGTATTCGCCTCTTCTGATAAAGTTAAATTAACAATTTCTCTCTCAGTTTTGACCTTCCTCACTTGCCATTTTATTTTTAAAATGAGATTTCATCGGCAAATCTAATGTGCATTAATAACCAGCACAAATTAGATATAACATTTCACAATAAGAAAAAATCAGAATAAAATCATTACAGACCTATTTAGGTACTAACTAATATTTCTTACATGCATTTTGAAACGTTATTTAGAATATTCATTCATAGTACAGTGCGTGCGTAATTAGGATTTGTAAATTATTAGACATCATTACGATGACTTATCAATTGATATGTTTTAAATTTTACACATGTTTACAATTTAAAACTTTCTATTATACAACAACAATTACTTTGCCGCTTGTGTACAGAACGGAAATTGTAAATAACATCGGTTTTCCGATACAAATAATCATGGATTTTAAACAATTAAATATTATACCTTCAATTATGAAAGCTGTTCTAACAGCTGGATATACAAAGGCTACAGAAATACAATATCAATCAATACCACATATACTTAACGGACATGATCTTATAGGATGTGCACAAACAGGTACAGGTAAAACAGCTTCATTTGCTATCCCAGTATTACAATTGCTCGATAAACAAAAGATTAAAAGCAAAGGAATCCGTTCGCTGGTATTGACACCAACTAGAGAATTAGCCGTACAGATAAGTGAAAACTTTAAAACATACGGACAATTTTTAAATATCAAACACTTAGCTATTTTTGGAGGTGTTCCTCAAGGTAAACAAGTAAAGGCACTAAATGCAGGTATTGACATACTGATTGCTACACCTGGACGCTTATTGGATTTAATCTCTCAAGGTTACATTGATTTAGCACATATTGAAATAATGGTACTTGATGAGGCTGATCGTATGTTAGATATGGGATTTGTAAATGATGTAAAAAAGATACTAACAAAAGTACCCGTAAAAAAGCAAACGCTTTTTTTCTCGGCAACAATGCCACAAGAAATAAGAAAGTTTTCTCAGTCAATTCTTAAAAAACCCATAGAAATTAACGTAACGCCAGTATCTTCAACAGCAGAAACTGTAAAGCAGTCCGTTTATTTTGTAGAGAAGAATGAGAAATTCGATTTGCTTGTTCAAATTCTTGAGGATAAGAAATTTAATCGTTCATTAGTTTTTGCACGAACTAAACATGGTGCTGACAAATTAGTTAAAAGCTTATTATTGTCTGGTATTCAAGCATCTGCAATACATGGTAATAAATCACAAAATGCAAGACAACGTGCATTAGATGACTTTAAAAGTTCTAAAATACGAGTTTTAATAGCGACTGATATTGCTGCTAGAGGTATTGATATTAACGAATTACCACATGTGATTAATTATGAATTACCAGATGTGCCTGAAACATATGTTCACAGAATAGGGCGAACAGGACGTGCTGGATATCAGGGCACAGCGGTTTCATTTTGTGATCGCCAAGAAAAGAAAGAATTACAAAGTATACAAAAACTAATTGGCTTTAAAATGGCTGTTGCCATACAATAAAGTTTAATTAATAATCAAATAAGATAAATTATGGCAGAATCTTTCACTAAAAAAGAGAATACCAAGAAAAAATTAAAAAGATTCAAAGATAAGCAGCTTAGAAGAGACGATCGTAAAGAGAACAACAATAAAGGCAAAAATTTTGAAGATATGATTGTTTATGTTGACGTGAATGGCCATTTTACAGCTGTTCCTCCTCATCTTCAGAATAGAGATGCTGACTTAGAAAAAGCTAAGAAAGCGCAAGAATCTGCTACACGTCATAACGATGATTTCACAGGAATTGTAAATTACATAAGCGAGAAAGGCTTTGGTTTTATTACAGAAGATGAAACAGGTGAAAGTGTTTTTTTTCATATAGGTCAACTTACTCAAACTTTTAAAAAAAACAATAAAGTAACATATAAAAAAGAATTAAGTGCGAAGGGTTACCAAGCAGTTGATTTAAAAAAATAATAAATTAAATAATAACAAGAATGCAAGAAGGTACAGTAAAATTTTTCAATGAAACTAAAGGATTTGGTTTTATTTCTCAAACAAATGGTAATGATGACGTATTTGTTCACAACTCAGGTTTAATAGAAAACGTACGTGAGAACGATGACGTAGTTTTCGACATTGAGCGCGGACAAAAAGGTCTTATGGCTGTTAATGTTAGAAAAAAATAACCCAAAGAGTTTTTATATCTAAGGCATGTAATTTTTTTTACATGCCTTTTTTTTAAATTTTATACAAGATCGAATTTATATTCATTCCAGCTCCTACTGATGCTAAAAGTATAACATCACCTGTTTCTAAGCTATGATTTTCTAATTCATCATGTAAAACCATAGATAGTAAGCTTGGTACTGTCGCTACAGAACTGTTTCCTAATGTACTTATAACCATTGGCATAATATGATCGGGAATTGGATAGTCATAAAGTTTATAAAACCTCTTTAAAATTTCCTCATCCATCTTCTCATTCGCTTGGTGAATGATTATTTTCTTTAAATCTTTGATTTCAACATCTGCTTTATCAAGACACATTTTCATAGCAGAAGGCACATTTGTTAAAGCAAATTCATAAATTTTTCTACCATTCATTTTCAAGTACTTATTTGTGCATTCTTTGTCTTTGTTATTTGATATCCCAAAATATAAATAATCTAATTCTTCTAACGTATGTGATGCTGAAATATGAGAAAGAATACCTTTGTTTTCATCCGTAGCCTCTATAACTATAGCTCCTGCACCGTCTGAATATATCATCGTATCTCTATCATGTTCGTCAACAACACGAGATAATGTTTCTGCTCCAATTACTAAACATCTTTTTGCTAATCCTGATTTTATAAATGAATTAGCCTGAATAAATGCTTCAATCCAACCTGGGCAACCAAATAATAAATCGTAAGCAACGCAAAAAATATTTTTAATTTTCAATCTGTTTTTAACTCTTGCTGCTAAACTAGGAACACTATCCATTTGATTACTAAAATGATGTACATCGCCAAAATTATGAGCAAAAATGATGTAATCTAAAGATTCAGGATCAATCTGAGCATCTTCGATAGCCTTTTGAGCTGCGATAAATCCTAAATCAGAAGAAACTTGAGAATTGTTTGCATATCTTCTTTCAGATATACCAGTAATTAGTTGAAGTTTTTTTTGAATGATATAATTATTATCTTTTAAAATTAAACCATTTGTATCTAAAAAACTGTGATTGTTAAAGTAAGAATTCGTAATCTTTAATGATGGAATACAATTACCTGAGCCGATAATTTTACTAGTCATGAAATTTAATTTTTTAATATTAGAATAAAATTACTAAAAAATCAATTACTTATCAAAATATTTATAAGCACAACTTATTGAAGTCGTCTTGACTTTTGTAAAATAAATAAGGGTTATAGAAATTTGTGTCGCTCAACAAACAAAACACAACCTAGTGTAACAAGTACTCCACAAAAATAGTATATAATTAAATATAGTACCTCATTTAGCACTTCCAAAAAGAGAATTTAAATCAAAAGCTGCACTTTATGAGATAATAAATAATATATTATATAAACTAAAAACGGGTATCTAATGGAGTTATTTGTCAGTTCAAACTTTCTCCACAACATAATTAAAATTATTACCTTATATAGGATTCAAAACAAGACAAAAGCCTGCAAATTGATTAATTTTGCAGGCTTTTATATTTAACTTAGCTACTCATTTGTTTTAAAAGTACTCAAAATGTGAATACATAATTCGAAGGGCAATATATCTACTAAAGACTTACAAATAAAATAAAAGCTTAGTTCTTCAATAATAAGAGTTAATTTATATCAAACCCATCTTTTAAGATAAACTCTTTCAAAAGTGTATCTATTCGAATACTTATTTTGAAAGGAGGCAAAGTTGTACCTTCCAATGATTCAAAATAAACCTTAGCTTTCTCGCGGTCAACAGTCTCTTTTAATGCATCAAAACGTCCATATTCATTTAAATTAGCTTCAGATGTAAATGTATTCATTAGATTTTTAAGTGCTACTACATCAACTCCAATCGCATCAACCAATTTATTGATATACGCATTTTTTGCTTTAAATTGATAATCAGAAATATAATCTCTAAAAGTTTTATTCGGATCTAAGGTTACATTTCCACTTCGCACTTCATTTAAGAATATGTTTGCAAACTTTTGCTCTTCTTGATTCAATGTCGCAAAAGACTTATGTAACTCATCTAAAATAGCTTGACTTTGCTTTTGCGTTAACTCACTTTGATTTAATGATTTCAGAAATTTTTCAAAACGACTATTCATGTAATTCGTGTCAATAACTCCTGTATCAATTTCCATGATATAATTATCGATTTCAAAAGGAACTTGATCTGAAGAACCTCCTATACCATCACCTTCTTGAAATAATTCTTTATAACGTGCTAAAAGTATATTGTAAGTACGTTCATCTAAAATGACTTCAATAATTTTTTTTAGTTTTGGTTTATCTTCGTTAAATACATACGTTAATTTACTCCAATAAAAGCCTTGAACTTTAGCCGCCTCTAAAATGCTGTTTAAATCTTTAAACATTTTCGCAAATTTAGCACGTTCACTTACATCATCTGGAAGTCTTTCGAATTCAAAAAATACCTGCATTTTCAAACAATAGTTTAATTTCGTTAAAAATGAAATTAATACGGTCTAAATTTTCGTCTAAATGCTCTACAAATAAACCATATGGACGATCGCCTGAATATAGTTTAACTGCACGATCTATATTACGCTCCATAGTGTGTGGATAACGGTAATAACGGATAGTGCCAAATTGTTTCTCTATACCAAACAATCTATTAGTACGTGAAAATGCTTGTATGATGTTTTCGTATTCTAATTTCTTATCTAAGTACAACGTATTTAACCATTTTGAATCAAATCCTGTTAACATTTGATCCACAACAATTAATAAATCTAACTGCTCCTCTGGTTTGGTATCTATTCTATCGTAAGGCTTTTTATGTGCCAAACGATTGGCTATATCCTTCTTAAATAATGCATGAGAACTCATTTTAAATTTTTTAGAATAAAGAGTATCGTAATGTTCTAAAATTAATTCAAGTCCCTCTTCTTTAAACTGAAACCCTGCATTATTATCTATATTTGGGTCAAACAACGCTGATATTTTTAATTCTGGAAATTCTTGTCTAAATAAAGCAAAATACTCAATAGATTCTGCAATGCTACTTGTAGCAAATATCGCATGAAACTTACTATTTCTACTCAAAGTAACCCAATTTTCCTTTATATCTTTAACTACAATACGTTGATGTTCTTCCCTCTCGTATTGAATACTTTTTATGTAATCTTCAATCCCACGTTGGTACTTACCTGCGCTATTATAATCTCCTGCCATTCTTACTTTAGCTGGATTCATAAATCTGCTATAGATTTCATTTTTCTTAGGATCACTTAACGCATCTGCCTCATCGATTGCTTTAGCTTCTTGTAAAGCTACTGCACGACGTAAATCACGGTCTTTATACGTTAAAATTTTATATGGATCAAATCCTAAAACATTTTTATCTCGAATTCCATCAGCTAAACTATAACGGTGTAATTCGTTACCAAAAATGGTAGATGTATCGGAATCTTTACGGCTATTTTCACTTTGAATTGGTGTACCTGTAAAACCAAAAAACACAGCGTTTGGAAAAGTTTTTCTAATTGTAGGTAGCATCGTATCGCCAAAAACAGTACGGTGTGCTTCATCTATAATGATTACAATTCTCTTGCTTCGCATGACTTCTAAATCATGACTTTTTAGTCCTTCGGTATCGTCTTCTATATTGCTCATCTTTTGAATAGATGTAACAATTAGGGTATCTGCTGGATCTTTACTTTTTAATTTATTAATCAAAACATAAGTATCCTCAGTTGCCTGTACACTTTGACTTTCGTCTGCAAATGCACGGTACTGCTCTAAAGATTGTGTACCTAATTCTATACGGTCTAACAAAAAGATCACTTTATCAGCATCTTTAGAAGATGCAATAAGTTGAGCTGATTTAAAACTCGTCATAGTTTTTCCCGATCCCGTAGTATGCCAAATATATCCGCCACGAATATCTGGCTTATTCCAATCGGTTTGAGCTACACGTGAAGAAATGGCACTTGCTGCATAAATTTGATAACTACGCATCACCTTCAAAATATTATCTGTACCATCAGCAATGGTATAGAATCCTATTAATTCGTGTGCCATAGGTATAGATAAAAATTGAGAAGCAATACTACGCCAATCGTTTATAGGTTCATTGTTAAAATCTGCCCAATGAAATTGGTAATCGCTATTAAATTTACCATCTACGCCTGGATTGGCAAAATATAGCGTTTCCTCAGGGGTCATAGCCACAAAGATTTGGATAAGTAAAAATATTCCTGTAAAATGTCCTTCGTAACTATATTTTTCAATTTGTTTTACTGCCTGACTTATATGTACACCGGAACGCTTTAACTCGATATGGATTAAAGGCATCCCGTTAATTAACAACAATACATCTCCACGACGATCGTTACGCAAATCTGACTTGCGTTTGTATCGTGGTTGTTGAACAATTTGATAACGGCTTTGACCTGCTGAAATTTCACGGCGATCATACATTTTCAAACTTACTTCTTTACCTAAATGCAACACATCATCTGGATTATCTCTAGTAATAGTAACAGTACGCCCATTTATAAAACCATTCAAATTAAGAGGTGTACGTAGCTCTTGTATCTTCGTTAAAATTTGTTGCATTTCACTATCCGTTAAAGGCACATCGTTTAAACGATCAATGTCTTTATTATTTTCGAATAGTATAGCAGCCCAATTTTTAATTAAATCTTCTTCGGTAACATTTTTTAAGATGTTATTCTCCCAACCTTTTTGATGTGCTAAGGTTTTCACTAATGCCTCTTCAAAAGCCAATTCAGATGTGTACATATTCATGTATTTTTGTCATTAATTGCTTATTAAACAAACATTTTTTGTAATAAAGCTTGTTTGATGTTTTTGTATTTTTTGATTTGCTCTTGGCTTTGTTGGATTAGGTTGTCTAATTTTTCAAAGTATTCGCCAATTTTTTGTTGTTCTTTTAAGGACGGTACAAATATCTTAATCAATTGTATTTTCTCAGAAGAAGAATGTTTTACTGTTGTACCAGAAGATGTAGAAACTACGTTAGTATGATATAAATTAGTGCATAAAAAATGGTATAAAAACAACCTATCTGTTTTTATATCGAATAATTTACCAAGTCGTTGATTATGTAAATATATATTACCATCATTAGGAATAATGGCAGGATATCCTAGAGTTTGCCCTGTAGGAGTTAAATCTGTAAGTGTTATAAAAATATCATTTACCTCGAATTTAAATTTTGACAAGTATTGAGAATTGGGATTATAATAATGACCTTTCTCTGCTTGATATCCACCACAAACTTTTACATTACCAGGCGTAATGACAATAATATTACTATTAAACAAAACAAAGTTCTTACTCTGAAATGCATAACCATTGAATATTTTAACAATATTCCCCAACTTCTTCTCTTCCCATTTCTCTGTAAAACCTTTAAAACGAATTTCCGGTAGATCAGAACCTTCTTTTGGGAACATTTTTTGTAACATTGCCTTTTTAAGATTTATCAACTTTTGGTGCTTTTGTTCCTGTGCATTGATTTGACTGTCTAATGTTTTAAAGAAATTACCGATTTGGGTTTGTTCAGTTAGTGTTTTAGCAGAATTTATTTTGATATTCATCATTGTAGTAGCGTTCAATTTTGATCTACTCCCCCAACAATTATTTGCTCAAAATCAGTTTTCAGTAGTGTATTTTTTAAAAATAGATTTTCAACTTCTCCAACAATTCCTTGGATTACATGTGCATGATTATTCACCCAAATTTTACCTTTAACATACTGAATTGGGTATTTTTTCAAATCATTCGCACCATCCTCAGCTAATAAAACAAACTCTCCGTCATGAGTATATCCATCTACAAAATCTTGAATTCCATTTGCGCCATAATAAGGTGTATTCCCAGAAATACGTTCTGATGCTTTAACAGGTTTTCTTAGATTATCCAATCTATATACAATATTACCTAACTTTTTTTCCTCCCATTCATCCTCAAACCCTTTAAACCGAATAGCAGGCACCTTTTTATTTTCCTCCATACTATTCAATATTTAATAAGTTTTGTAATGCTTTAATACCTTCAAGGTCATGATTTGATCCTGTTAACTCGTCCATCATGTTTGCTAAAGCAGTTTGACTTTCTTTTAGTTGCTCATTTACTTCTACCAACGTTGTTTTGTACTTCGTAGCTAAATGATTGATTTTTTGCGATAACTCGTCTAACTTATTAGTAGAAATTTCGTTTAAATTGATTACTAAAGGTGTAATCCATTTTTGCTCTAATAGATTAGTCACTTGATCGTCTAATAGGTTTTCAATTAGCTGTTTAGTTTGTAAATGTAAAGCCGCTGTTTGGTCGGTTAGTTTCTTGTTAACTATCTTTAACTCTGATTGTAACTTACTAATGCGTACCAATTTTGTTTCGTCGTCATCTTCTCCATAAACGATTCCTTTTTTAATATCGGCAGTAATTTCTTTTACAGCTTTTGTTAATTCACCAGCTACTAATTTATCTTTTGCTTCGTTGGTTAAATCACTATCTTTACTTTCTTCAGATAAAGATTCAAACAATTCGTCAACTTCAGATGTAAGCTCTACTACTTGATTCTGTAACGTTGCTAATGCCTGTACCTGTTCTTGTAAATATACCTCTTGTACCAACTCGAATGGAAAAATATGTCCTTTCCAACCGTCTTGTACTTCGACTTCTTTGTTATTCTTCTTTTTGATGACTAAATTAGGTTCTACAATTTTAGCTGCTTGTATTCCTTCTGTTTGTAAAATCTCAATATCTCCAGCAATGGTTTCCCATTGATTGCTTAACATTTGAAAAGCTACATATTTATCAATTAATGGAACCTGATTGATGCGATCAAATATTTCGGTACTCAAAGCAGCTTCTTCTTTTCCAATACTAACATTTTCTAATCCATCGATTAATCTTGTCTTTAAATGTAAAGGGAAAGAACTAAGCGCATCATAATATTTTTGATTGAATGTTTGTACTTCTGTATTTGATTGAATGGTAGTTGTTATATCATCAGCTTTTAACTGAGCCATTTCTGGTGATACCGTTTCAAACAACTGATCACGCAATGTTGGGAAAGCTTCCCAATACACTTTTAACTCTTCGATTTCTTGTTGTGGAATACCACCAAACATCGTAGCATAAATATCAAAACTCTCTGCTTTCTCGCTACTGTCTACATAACGAGGAATATTTAGGTTATATTCGTTATCACGTAGATCTTGCTTAGATACTACTTTTGCATAGTTCGGCACATCTTTACGCTCTACGTAAGTATCTACAATACGTTTAATATCAGACGTACGTAATTTATTATTTTTACCAACTTTCTCAAATCCTTTAGATGCATCAATAATTAAAACGTCGTTACCTTCACGCTTTTGTTTAATTACTAAAATAACCGTAGGGATACCAGTACCAAAGAAAATATTTGATGGTAAACCAATTACGGCATCGATATTATTATTTTCAATTAATCGCTCTCTAATGATACCTTCTTCACCTCCTCTAAATAAAACTCCATGCGGTAAAACGATGGTCATAATACCTTTTGGCTTTAAGTGGTAAAGATCATGTAAAAGAAAAGCAAAGTCAGCCTTAGATTTAGGAGCCAATCCATAATTTTGATAACGGGCATCATCTCCTTTACCCTCAGGATCCCATTTTTGAGAGTATGGAGGGTTAGATACTACAGCATCTACATACAACGGATTAAATTGGTTATTTTCATCAACATAAGGCCAATCACTTTCTAAAGTATCGGCATTACGAGTCACAATATTGGTTGCCAAAATACCACGCATCACTAAGTTCATACGTGTTAAGTTGTAAGTATTTTGTTTTAATTCTTGTGCATAGTACTTTATATTGTTTGCATTATCCATATAACGCGCAATACTTTTACCTATAGTAATTAATAAAGATCCCGAGCCACTTGTAGGATCGTAAATCTGTATTTCGGAACGATTTTGTAATTCATGGGCAACAATATCCGACATCAACTGAGACACTTCATGTGGCGTATAGAATTCACCTGCTTTTTTACCAGCAGTTGCCGCAAACATACTGATTAGGTATTCGTAGATAAAACCTAACACATCATAATCTTGTTTGCCATCCATTGGGATGTCTTTGATCAAGTATAATAAATCGCTAATTGCCTTTGTCTGTGCATTGGCATTTTCACCTAATTTACTTAACCCCGTTTGTAGGGTATCAAAAATTCCTTCGAATAACTTTTTATGTACAGGATCAATCAGACGAGAGAAAGCAGACAAAGCAGTATGTACATTTGCTACACCGAAATCACTTCCCATCTCAATCCAAGTTGAAAATAAATTTTCATACGCAATAAAATATCCTACATTTTTTTGGATATATTTCATTGTTTCTCCCTCTTCTTCTGAAAGGTTTCTGATATCTTCTTGAGAAAAACCTTCTTTAAGGGTAAATCTTATCTGTGCTTCTGATAGGTATTTATAGAAAATAAAACCTAATATATAATCTTTGTATTCGTTTGCTTCTATTTTAGAACGCATTTGATTGGCTGATGCCCAAATCTTAGCGGCTAGTTGCTGTTTATTCATTGGTTTATTACCGAAGTCGTCTTGACTTTTGTAAAATAAAAAAGGGTTATAGAAATTTGTGTCGCTA